>NZ_QSDP01000057.1:0-40322 GCF_003463685.1 Parabacteroides sp. AM58-2XD | reverse complement strand
ACCTACGAGAGAACACACAGTGACAAGTTCACCACGCCGATACAACTATCGTGCACAACAGTTTACAAGGAACACCCGCCATCTTGTATATGGTATATTCCCAGCATATCAACTCCTGTTTGGTGCAAATAGCAGATAGAAGACTTATTTACCTGTTCACGGAATTCACTTAGTTCAGAATTTATCAGTTGTAAATGCTTCATTTATTATCAGAATTGAATGTAGCGTCGTTGGTAGGGGCGGTTCGCGAACGCCTTTACGATGTTAATGTAAGCCTGTAAGGCTTTAACAAATCAGCCCAGGGTTTAACCCTGGGTTTATGAAAACCCGTTCTTGTCTTTCCGCCCTGTAGGGGCGGGACAAGATAAATATCAACCATTTCCTTCTTGTCGCACCCTTACAGGGTGCCTCAGAAAAAGAAGGATTCAAGGGAATCCAGGGTTGGAACCCTGGGCTAGTTTGTTACAGGCCTACAGCCTGAAGGCTCCGTCACTAATTGGTTCATCCTATAATTAGCAGATAGTTCAATTATTTCTAAATTGGTACATTGGCATATTGCCACATTGGCTCAATTTTTTCTATAATAAAACCAGTCAATGAATTCAAAACAATTTTTCAATAAAGAACAAATTTTCATCCGATAATAAGTTCGGTTAATCCGTATCAGTTGAACATACTGTTAAAGAGGTCTTCGTCCGTATTGTCGAGGAAAGTAACCCAATGCTGGTGTGTTTTTCGGTCGAAATAATGGAGTGCTCCGTTATTACAAAGGATATAGAGTGTATTGTCTGTTCTTAATGTCCCATAAATAGTGGTTAGCGGCATGACGAGGACAGGGTTTCCATCTGCTATAAATACCAGGCAACCGTTCAAAAAAGCAAATTTCCATTCCTCACAGATGGAGTAAAGAAAGGTGGCAATCTCACAGGGGCATTGTTGCGGGATGCGGTCGGCGATGTGGCGAAGTTGTACTAGTGTTTTCTTTTTCATATCCTACTGGATTTTAAGTCAGATATGTTTCGCAACCGCACAAAAAAGGGGCACGTAACATATACATAAACCCTTCACGTAGGTACTGGAAGACCCCAAAGACGAGAATACGTAGCATGCCCGTACCCCCACTTATCGTAACAAAATTTACATAAGCGTGGCACGAACATCTAAATATCGTCTTCGTTAAATTTCCAGTTTTACGTGAAGATAATTAAATGCTCTATAACATTATACCGGATTTCTCCCCGGTAATGGTAGCAAAGGTAGAATATTGGTTTGAAATAGCAAAAATTATGGCTGGCGGATTTATGAATAATTAGTAGGTAGAAGAGTGTTGCTTTTTGTGGATGGTAATCTGCAATTTGGGTTCTAATGTATGCAATCTGTCAACAAAATGAATCTTTATTTTGATGCGGTTGTCTTGTTTATGTTTACTTTATGAATTGCGTATCCACATAAAGTCGTATCTTTGCCCGCATTAACTATATAATAATGAATAATTAAAACGATGAATTTTGTTGAAGAATTAAGATGGAGGGGCATGATTCATGATATGATGCCCGGAACAGAAGAGCAGTTACAGAAAGAAATGACTTCTGCGTACGTAGGCATTGACCCGACGGCCGATTCATTACATATCGGACACCTTGTTAGTGTAATGATGCTGAAGCATTTACAGCGTGCCGGACACCGTCCTATCGCTCTGGTCGGTGGTGCCACCGGTATGATCGGAGACCCTTCAATGAAGTCTGCAGAACGTAATCTGCTGGATGAAGCAACGCTTCGCCACAATCAGGAATGTATTAAAAAGCAGTTGGCTAAGTTCTTGGATTTCGATTCAGATGCTCCTAACGCAGCCAAGTTGGTGAATAACTACGACTGGATGAAAGAGTATACCTTCCTGAATTTTATTCGTGATATTGGTAAACACCTGACAGTTAATTATATGATGGCTAAGGATTCTGTAAAGAAACGTCTTAGCTCCGAATCGAGTGTAGGTATGTCTTTCACAGAATTTTCTTACCAGTTGTTGCAGGGATACGATTTCCTGTTCCTGTACCAGAACGAAGGTTGCCGCTTGCAGATGGGTGGTTCTGACCAATGGGGTAACATCACTACCGGAACTGAACTGATCCGCCGTAAAACAGGTGGTGAGGCATTTGCCCTGACCTGTCCGCTGATCACAAAAGCCGACGGTGGCAAGTTCGGTAAGACGGAATCGGGTAACGTATGGTTGGACCGTCGTTATACTTCTCCTTACAAATTCTACCAGTTCTGGTTGAACGTAAGCGATGCCGATGCCGCCAGATATATCAAGATCTTCACAGACCTGAGCAAAGAAGAAATTGCCGCATTGGAAGAGGAACAGGCCGCAGCTGCCCACCTTCGTCCGTTGCAGAAACGCCTGGCAAAGGAAATCACTGTAATGGTTCATTCCCTGGAAGATTACGAAGCAGCTGTTGAAGCATCCAATATCCTGTTCGGTAACTCTACCCACGAATCATTGATGAAGCTCGACGAAGACACACTGTTGGCCGTATTTGAAGGTGTTCCGCAGTTTGAGATCAGCCGTGACGAACTGAGTGCCGGCGTAAAAGTTATCGACCTGCTCACAGAGAAAGCTGCCGTTTTCGCTTCAAAAGGTGAGATGCGTAAACTGGTGCAGAGTGGCGGTATCAGTGTAAACAAAGAAAAACTGGCTGATGCAGAAACTGTTATCGACTGTTCTTCTCTGCTGAATGAAAAATACCTGCTGGTTCAAAGAGGTAAAAAGAACTATTATCTGCTGATTGCAAAATAAGAAAAATGCTGAAAACGCTTGCAAGGTAAGATTTTATTCTTACCTTTGCATCGCTTTAGATAAAGCGCCGGATTGTCTCATGGTGTAATGGTAGCACTACAGTTTTTGGTTCTGTCTGTCGAGGTTCGAATCCTCGTGAGACAACACAATCTAAATAGACCGTTTATTATCAATATGATAGTAAACGGTTTTTTGTTTATGGTAAGAATATCAACATCAAAGTAGAATAGTATGGAACAGCTGCAGTTGATACAAAGTAAGATATACGAGATACGAGGGCAAAAGGTCATGTTAGACTTTGATTTAGCGAGATGTACGGTACTGAAACAAAGTATCTGAAACGATCTGTAAAGAATAATATTAGGCGTTTCCCGGCACCGGACTTCATGTTTGAATTAACAAAGGATGAGTGGGAGTCTTTAAGGTGCAATTTTAGCACCTTAAACAAAGGTAGAGGGCAGCATCCTAAATACATGCCGTACGCTTTCAGTGAGTTAGGGGTTTCAATGTTGAGTAGTGTTCTCAACTCTGATACGGCTATAGAAATTAAAGGATTCAGGCTATTCCCTCGTTTTAGGTATTGGTATGAAGTTCTTGAGGAACTAATATATTTCTCCCACCGCAAATATAATCTATTTATATTATAAATAGTTAATTCAGGTAGGAAAATCCATGGATCTGTTATAAACAGAAAAATAATATTTAAAAATGAATATTCGAAGATAATTGCACTATTCCCCTTAGATGTCTGATTTCAAGCCTCTTATCACGAAATAACGCCATAGTTCCTCAAGAACTTGGTATTACCACTGATAGATATTGTTGTTAATTAAGACTTATATAACTTGGGGCCTATTGATATACATAGAATAAAGGAAGGAGATCAGGAAGCTTTTAAAAGATTCTTTGTTCACTTTTATCCGAAACTGCTGTCGTTGGCTTGTCGTTTTGTGGATGAACAGGCAGCGAAAGATCTGGTGCAGGATATCTTTACATTCTATTGGGAACAAAAACAACAAATCGATGTAAATAGCGTACAGTCCTATCTCTTTAAATCTCTTCAGAACCGTTGTCTGAATTATCTGAAACATCAAATGGTCGTAGAAGAGTATAATGCTAAAATACGAATAGCCGAAGCACGTATCGCTTTCCTGAATGACCGGACCGATTCAAATGATGTACTGAAACAAGTGATCGACTGTGATATTCGTGAACAGATCGAAGCTTCCGTGAAAAAATTACCACCTAAAGCGGCAGAAGTGTTCCGGCTGTGTTATTATGAGGATTTGCCGCATAAAGAAATTGCTGATAAGCTTGGAATATCAACACGTACGGTAGCAGTTCATGTCCGTAATGCAGTACTTTTCCTGCGGGAAGATTTAAAAGATTTGCTGATACTATATATCGCCTTTTGTCGGATTATAAATTAATTTGAACTTTTTTCATTTTTGACTACGTAGTTTCCGATGCCCCAGTTGTCTTCTTTATATAAACGATAAGAAAGATCTATGAATGAGGAAATACTAATACGATTTTTAATCCACCGATGTACTTCGGAAGAAATAAAGGTGGTCGATCAATGGATTGCTTCTGATCAGGCAAATGCTGATTGGCTGTTTGAGATGGAGCGTATCTGGAGTTTGAAAGACCAGCTACGTTTTTCCGACAAACAAGAGGTCGAAAGGGCCTATGCACGTTTTATGTCCGGATTGCAGGAAAAGGAAGTAAAAGTGGAAATAAGCCGGAGACGTCCTGTTTATATTTCATGGATGAAATATGCTGCAGCAATTGTGCTGATCGGATTATTAAGTACTAATCTTTATTTTTTATTGCAGGAACAGCCCTCTTCCATGAATACGATTGAAGTCCCTAATGGTCAAAGGGCTTCTTTAACCTTATCCGATGGTACAAAAGTCTGGCTGAATTCTCATAGTAAATTTACCTATCCTGCTCAGTTTTCATCAAAGATACGGGATGTTAAGCTTGAAGGCGAGGGTTTTTTTGAAGTCGCACATAATGAAAAAGCGCCGTTTATCGTACATGCTGATTTACTCCAGGTAAAAGTATTGGGCACGAAGTTTAATGTGAGAGCATACAATGAAGAACCGTCTTCCATAACATTGGCAGAAGGAAAAGTGGAAGTCGCTACAAATGACAATGAACATAAAGTAACTCTAAGACCGAATGAGCAGGTTACCTATTCTAAAGATGACGGCCTGATAGTCAATAAAACGGTCAACACCTCTTTAGTCAAATCGTGGACGGTGGGCGAAGCGGCTTATATTAATAAACAACTGATCGATATTGTAGTTGATCTGGAACGTCGTTTCAATGTTCATATCACAGTGAAAGATCAGGAACTCAATACGGAATTATTTACTTGCCGTTTCAAGGAAACAGCTAAAATAAATCAGATACTTACCCTATTGAAAGATACCCGCAAACTGGATTATAAAATTCAGGGGGATCAGATACAGATTTATAAACCTATAAAATGAGAATGCTTATGAAGAAGACATGGATGTTATAAAAATGAAGAACCGAAGATGCTGCAAACATCCCCGGTTCGGATTAAGCGAGTAACGCATTAGAGACAACCTAAATTTATTACTAACTAATCATTTACAAATGTATGAATTTTATTAAGAAGTGTATGCCATGCGGTACGCATAAATCGTCATGGCTCCGGAAAAGTCTATTTATTATGAGGTGTATCTTATTGTTTTTATTATTGGGTACAATGCAAATCACGGCGAGTGTCACTTACTCGCAATCGGTAAAACTATCGTTGAACGTGGAGAACATGACAGTGCAGGATGTCTTGTCAATGATAGAGCAGAAAAGTTCATTCTATTTTACTTACAACCTGAATCAGGTAAATGTAAACCGTAAAGTATCTGTTAATGTAAAGAATAAACTGGTGACGGATATTCTGGATGAAATATTCAAAAGTGAGAATATCAGGTATACGATCAGTGATAAACATATTGTATTATACAGAGCTGATAAGTCTGAATTACCAGGTGTGAATCAGAAACTTAAAACGATAACTGGAGTTGTGCTTGATAATAATGACGAACCTATTATCGGTGCGAACGTGTCTATTCCGGGAACAAATACAGGAACAACTACGGATATGGACGGAAAGTTTACCTTGGAAGTGCCCGACAATGCAAGAATTGAAATCTCTTATATTGGTTATATAACCCAAAGTATATCTGTAAGTAAAAAAAATAATTTTTCGATTATTCTGAAAGAAGACACCCAGGCTTTGGAAGAGGTGGTCGTAGTGGGGTATACTACTCAGAAGAAAGGGCTGTTGGCCGGATCTGTTGAGACAACCAAATTCACGGAATCGTTGGCACAGATTCCGACAAACAGTGCCGCACAGTCGTTGGTCGGTAAAATGGCAGGTGTGCATATCTCCGTTCCTTCCGGTAAGCCGGGCGAGCAGGCAAGTGTAGGGGTACGTACTGGTACGACGTGGAATTCCTCACCGATGTTGTATGTAATTGACGGGATTGTACGTGATGCGGAAACGTTCAATAATTTAAGCCCGAATGAAATTGAATCGGTAAGCGTGTTGAAGGATGCCGCTTCGGCTGCTGTTTATGGAGCACGTTCAGATGCGGGAGTTATTTTGGTTACGACACGTTCCGGTAGCTCAGGGAAGATATCGGTTAACTATACAGCCAATTACTCTGCCGACTTCGCTACGCAAGAAGTAGCTTTGACGAATCTTTATCAGCAAGGTATGGCTATTAATCAGGCATACAAAAATTTCGGCTTGACTGCTCCCCAAGGTGCGGGTTGGAGCGATGAAGAGTTGGAATGGGCCAAAAACCTTCCCGGACAAGGGTTTAACATGCTTGATGATACATGGCATACGCCTTACGTGATGAATCATGCGTTAAGCGTCAGCGGCGGTTCGGAAAAAATTAAATTCTTTGGGGCAGCCAACTACTATACACAGAGTGGTTTCATGGAGTCAACCGACTATAATAAGTTGAATATACGTTTGAATGTGACGGCTAACATAACCGACGATTTGCAATTGTACGCTTCTGTTGCCAATACGAATACAAACTATGCTTCTTCACCGACAGAAGGTACGGACGCGACTTACACGAAAGCACGTGTATCATTTGAATATATGCCTTCACGTTCTCCAGACGGTAAGTGGATTGGCGATGGATGGGCATACGGTAACCCGGCTGCGGCTGCTGAAGGTGCTTCCGGTTACAGAAAAAATAGCTGGATACGACCCGAAGCCAACGTCAGCTTGACTTATAAATTACCATGGATAGAAGGTATGAGCGTAAAGGCTTCTTATTTGGGAAGTTGGAACTCGTCGCGTAGTAAGAACTACACTGAGCTGCAAAGGTTTTATTATCCGATAAAATCGGGTGAAAACAACCATATCATTGATGTAAACAATTTGACTAATTATTATGTCAGCAATGAAGGTGCCGGTGTTTCTGCTTCGGGTAATTGGTGGACTTACCAACAGTTGAACTTTCAGGTTAATTACGATAAACGTTGGGGAGACCATCATGTGAATGCGGCTGCCGTATACGAAGCTTCGAACAACAATCACTATTATGTATATGGTAGCCGCGACCAGTTCCCGTTGTACCAGACCGACCAGTTCTGGGCAGCCGGTTCTTCTGCCGATAAACAGTTCTCCAATGGTGGTCCTGATACGGAGGGCGGACGTGCTTCTTGGGTATTTATTGGCGGTTACGATTATGCCAACAAATATATCTTGAACCTCTCTGTTCGTTATGACGGCTCCATGAACTTTGCACCTAGCGAACGTTGGGGTGTGTTCCCCGCTGTATCGGCTGCCTGGGTCGCTTCTGAAGAAAGCTTCTTGAAAGATGTTGAATGGCTTGACTTCTTGAAGTTGCGTGGATCTGTTGCCTTAACAGGTAACGACGCTGTCGGTGGATGGCAGTGGCAGACCAGTTATAAGAATGGTGGTAACTACATGTTCGGTGAAAACGCTGCTGTGAATAATGGTTTACAGTATGGAAATTTGGTGAATGAGTTCCTGACTTGGGAAAAATCTACCGGTATCAACGTCGGTGTAGATTACCGTTTCTTGGGTCACCTGCACGGTGCTGTTGAATATTGGCACAAGCATACGTATGATATCTTGGGTAACCGCCAAAATTCGCTTCCAACCACTTTCTCCAAGACGATGCCGGCTGAAAACTACGGTGTGATCAACGGACAAGGTTTCGATTTCAGTGTGGGATGGGAAGATAGCTTCGGGAAAGTCAAGTGGCATGCTGGTTTGAACTTGTCATACGGATGGAATACAGTAAAGGTACAGGATTATGCTGCCGGTTTGTTGGATTGGGAAATCCCCGTAGGTAAAGACCGTAGTTATATTGCTGCTTACGAAGGACGTATCCTCCGTTCGCAAGCAGAAGTAGATGCCTTCAAGAAGGAGAATCCTAATTATGTCATGCCTTCAGGCGGTGGTGTAGATCTTCGTCCCGGTTCGTTCGTCTATATTGACAAGAGTGGTCCTGATGGTGTGAAAGACGGTGTTATCAACAAGTATGATAAGGATATCCTATACAACAACAATAACCCGGTTTATATGGGCTTGAATTTGGGTGCTACTTGGAAAGGGCTTTCTGTAGAAGCTACATTTACTGGTAAATTCCATAACCATAAAATTTTGGTGTCATAGGAGATTACCATGACAACCAGATGTGGAACATGGAATGGATTGAAAATTCTTGGACTCCGGAAACCCCCGATGCTGATCTGCCTATGTTGGCTCCGCGCGACTATCGTTCATATGGTTGGACAGATGTTGATTTCTTCTGGAAGAAGGCGAATTATATCCGCCTTTCTAATTTAAATATCGGTTACACGTTTAATTTTGCCCAGCCTCTAGGTAATGCAATCTCTAGTATCAAGCTGTTTGCAACAGGTACGAACTTGTTCTACATCTCTGGATTCAAACATTGGGATCCGGAATTGAACCCAGGATGGAGCGGTGTTGGTTATCCTATAATGAGAACCCTTGGTGGTGGTGTTAGTGTTAATTTCTAAAAATAAAATCTATGAACAATTTCAATATAATAAAAAGAAGCGGTCGTAAATTCTTGACATTATCGGCATGCGTATTGGCGTTGTCTTCTTGTCAGTTAGATTACGAGAACAAATCTGCAATTAATCCGGATAATGTGTGGCAGAATGAGACAATGATCCAAGCATATCTAACCGATATCTATAGCGGCATGGTGCCGGGATGGTCTTCTACGTCTGATACCGACACGGACCTTACAACGGATTCAAACGATAGCATGAGCGAGTGGTTGCGTGGGGTAAACATTTCAGCTTCCAGCCGTGGGGTCGATTTTAATTATACAATTATTGACAAGATTAACTACCTGCTTGAGCAGTTGGAGACAGTACCGGAAAGTGTCATGGCTCTTAAGGATAAAGATGCTGTGGTAGCACAAGCCAAGTTTTGGCGGGCTTACCGGTATTGGTCTTACGTAAAGGATTTGGGTGGTGTTCCTCTGATCCTTAAATCGCAGGATGTGAACGATCTGCCTTCGTTGATGGTGAAGCGAAGTTCTACTTCTGATTGTATGGCGCAGATTGTGAAAGACTTGGATGATGCCATCCAGGGCTTGCCAGACCGTTGGTCGGGTGTCGACTATGGGCGTATTGACAAATGTGCTGCCATGGCTTTCAAAGGACGCGTGCAAATGTGGTATGCTAGTAAGTTATTCAACCGTTCCAATGATAAGGACGTTGGGAAACAGCCTATAAAACCAATAAGGAAGCTCTAGAACTGGCTGAAAAGAGTGGTTATAAATTGATGGATAAATTTGGCGACATTTGGTTGACGAAAGGGAAGTCTAATACGGAAGCCTTGATTTATAGAAATTACAAATATCCGGATTCGTATTATGACATGAACCAATATCTTCCTGAAGATATTACCCATGGATGGGCATGCCGTCAAGTACCGCAGACACCTCAACTTCTTGCATTCCCGTTGAAGGATGGTTCTTCGATGGCTATCTATGAAAACGAAGAGTATAAGAGCCAAAAACTGGATGTAAACCGCCTTTCTACGGATGCTGCCTACAATGCTGAAATTCTTGATAAATTGGTGAACGGAATGGATTCGCGTTTCTACGACTCCTATTCGGTTCCGGGTTGTGATTTCCCATCGTTGGAAATTCCTGCCGGGCAGTATTTCTGGACTTCGTATGTGAAGACAGAAACGTTCTATAAAGCGATGTCTAACATACAGTTGGAACGTAATGCCACAACAACCCATTATGGCTCATTCTTCCCGTTAAAAGCTATTACGCCGGGATTGAATAATGCTGATTCATATAAAGGTGAAAATAATGCGATCTGTTTGCGCTTGGGTGAAGTTTACCTGAACCTTGCCGAATGTGCTGCCGAAGCAGGTCATATAAATGAAGCGTTGGGTTATGTGGCTGCCATCCGTAAACGTGCAGGTATCGATAAAGGTACGGGCGCTATCGGGTATGGGCTGGATGTGTATAATACGCTCGAAGGGGTTCGTCGTTTGTTATACAACGAACGTGCTGCTGAGTTGTCTCAAGAAACTTCCGTTATGACGACCTCCGCCGTTGGATGAATTTCGACAACATCAATGCCCAGAAGCATTACAACAACCTGTATGTAGTATTTAACGGGGATGAGGAAGATGCTAAAGGATTCGAATGGCACGTACGTTGAAAGATGCAGACACGCAGAAGTTCTTCCATATTGATTTCGTGCCTAATGTGAAGCAAGTTGAAGTTTCCACGTTTAATATCTCTACCAAGCATTGGTTCGGTGCCATTGGGGACAAGACTATGGGAGCAAACTTCGACAATGATATGTCACAACAAAACAATGAATGGGGTGGCTCATTTGATCCATTGAAGTAATACTAAAAACTCATTATTTTTATAGCGGAGTAGAAGATATTTGTTTTAATGATCTTTTACTCCGTTTTTTTAAACCTTTCAAATCTTATATGAGGCAAATGAAAAATTTCTTATTAAAATGGGTATGGGTAGTTATATCTCCATTCTTCTTTTCGTGTAATCAGGCAGGGAAGGATCTCTGCTTTGAAACGGATTATGCAGTATTAAAGATGGATTCTACAGGATTCTTAACGAGTATCTACAGTAAAGTTGATAATATAGAATATTTATCTGATAAGAAAAGTTCTCCTTTATTGGCTCTTTATGCCGGTAACGATCAGGTAATTTTACCTGTTTCGGCTCGACAAATCGATGAAAAGGTGATGTTAACATATGCCAATGGAGCTGAAGTTATTATAGAAATAGGAGAAAAAGAAGAGTATTTGACGTTTAAACTTATATCACTTACTAATCGTGGTAAAGCGGATCATGTAGTATGGGGACCTTATTATACTACGATACGTGAATATATTGGAGATTTGTTGGGAGTAGTCAGTAATGAACGTTGTACGATCGGTATGGTCGCCTGTAATGACAATACGAATACCGGTCTCCCTACAGATGGAGATATGCACCAAATGTATTACAGAGTACATACACCAGATCCGATCAAATATCCTTTGCCGGATTCGTTATATGAGGGGCAGCGATTGCGTATAGGTGGAGATGGCATTAGCGATGTTGCTTTTACGAATCGGAAAGAAGGTCATTTCTTTTTCAATAAAGGGAATGGGGCTGAGTATATACCGGAATATGGTTCTTACATTGTAATGAGTTCGCGTGATCGTCGTGCTACCCGTGATATATTTTTTACACTTATACCAGGTTTTGAAAATGTGAATGTACCTAAGCATCATCGGGTGGAGGCTGTAGATGAGGATGTTTTAGGATCATCGGTTGCATTTTTTGTTTGTCCTAAAGAGCATACGTTAAAACTTTATGAGAAGGTCGTTTTGGAGGAAGGACTGCCTTATATTACCCAGCAAGGGAAATGGGTTCGTGATCCGAAAGCTGCTTGTGCCGATTTAGCATGGTGGGGACGGCATGATAGTTTGATCTCTTATGCAACTCAGTTGGGAGTACGTGCTGTACAGGATGAAGGTTTGGGAGAGTATTATGTCAACCCGGCAAATCGATGGGCGGATAAGATGATTTCTTATGGTGGAAAACAAATTTCTATCGCTGAGTTTACAAAAATGACGAACGAAGCTGGAATCGCTTATGGGTTACATACGTTGTGTGAGTTTTTGCAACCACATTGCAGTGATGTCAGTCCCATTCCTAATGATAGCTTATGCATGGTGTTGAAGACAACGATCACTCACGATTTGAATGCTTCTCAAACGGATATTTGTGTGGCTGATACCAGTTGGTTAAATGAATGGGGAACTTGGCATTGCAATAAACTCAATGTTTTGAAATTAGGGAAAGAACTACTTACTTACGAAGGAGTTACAACAACCCGACCTTATACATTGAAAGGTGTGAAGCGTGGTGCTTACAATACGGTGGCTCAAACACATAAAGCGGGTGAGGTGTTAGCAAAATTACAGATGAACTGTTATAATGGTTTTGTTCCGGATATGAATCTGCAAGACGATTATGCCGATTATTATGCCCGGTTATTGGTTGACGGTGGCATGGATTATGTCGATTTTGATGGACAGGAAAGTTTCATGTATCAAGGACATGGTTATTATTCTATGAAACGATTCTATCGGAATTTGTTTGAGAAGTTTCATACGTATGGCGGAAATGAACTTCGTGTGATGGGATCTGGTATCATGTATGGTAATTGGTTATATATGGGGAATGGAAATATTGGTGGAGGAAACAATATGTTTAACCCTGTAACCAATTCTTTCGGAATTCAGGGGAAAGATGAAAGAAACGGTAATGTTAATAATTTCATTTGTCCTACTTTCGGTATCCAAAATTTCCAATCGGAATGGGATGAACAAGTGATAGAGAATCTACAATCAAAGGCTGTTGCATGGAATGCTACTTATATGCTTGGTTTAAGTGAAAACGCTGTTGAAAAATGTTTGGATAAAGAGCGCGTGTTTAAGGCTTTTCGTGTGTGGGAAGATGCCCGGCGTGCCGATATTTTTTCTAAAGAATTGAAAGAAGAAATGAAAGCTCAAGAGAACCGGTACCATTTGGAACGTATCAATGATCATACATGGACGCTATATACAGTGGATATCTCCGGTGAGCATGTTAATCCGAGAACTCTTATAAATTAGACAATATGTTAAAACATAAATCATTACGCGCATGTGTGTTGCTGTGTTTGGCTCTGAATATCCAACAAGGAAAAGCACAAGAGACAAATGAATTGGAATATGGAGAGGCGATCAAAGGGGTGAATCAAGATCCGAAGCAAAAAAGTATCGGTAGTAAACCTTATGAAATGGAAGGGCGTACGGAAGCCAGAGAACCACTGTTTACTTTTGATGATTGTACGCAGTGGCAAGTTCGGGCAAACCAATCCGAGGTCGCATTATATCGAACTAAAGAACAACGGGTAATAGGCGATTACAGCGGAAAAGTCGTTTACAAAACCAAACAGGCAAAAGCCGGATTTCGTGTAGAACTTGTTGAACCTTATACATTCGATAAAGAGTGGGATTGCATTAACTTTTGGAATTATGGAAACCATTGGTTATGGGAGAACAGTGGAGAAGCCATGACCCATTATGCCGTTATCCAAGATGCCAAAGGCCGGGAGATAACAATTCCGTTCATGCAAGAATGGTTATGGCGGAATATGAATTATAAGTATTGGTTTTTGAACCATATAAAATTGAATGATAGCATTGTCCGACCGATTACATTCATCGGATTGGAATTTAAAGGGAATGGTACAAAACCGGATGTGGAGAACAATATTTTCTTGGGTCCTATCTATGGATATCAAGAAGTTTTGAAGCCAATGAAGTTTAAACCGTTCCCAGAGAAATTACCTTTTCCTCTTCGTGAAGAGACGATCTTGCCGACGAATAAGACGACCGGATTTAGCAATCGTGTGGAGCAACAAGGCGAGAAATACCTTTCTCATACGAAGGGAAAGATGCTAAGCTGACGTATCAAGTAGACCCGGCTTATCCGATAGGTGGCGTGACACTCTTGTGTGACGGACAAGAGAAAAAGGTGAATGCCAACGCTAAAATCCTTTTTGAAAAACGGACAGAAGCAGAGTGGAAAGTTATGGATAAGAGAATAGAAAACGATACTTTGTTTATCTGTTATAAAGCAGTAGGAAAAGGTTTGAACCAACGCTTTGACTGTTCCTATACGATCAAGCAGAAGTCTTTGATTTGGACGATTGAGGAAAAAGCAGTGGATGGGAAAGTGGAAGAGATCTGCTTAGGCGCGACAGATAACGTGTCGGATGGTAAATTGGTGGGTGTTCCTTTCTTGGTGTATAACCCTTTTGCCAATGATTCCTATACGGCTGATGCTCCCAGTATACTGTATGCCGATAATCTGTTCTATTTGACGATGTTTGATTGGTATTATACCAATGCTTCCATGTATTATGGTGGAGAACAGGGTATCAAAGAGGGTAAAGCGACCTATAATGGAGGTGTCAGATATTATCCGTTGAACAATAAAAAGCGCAACCCGTTACGCGAACGTCTCTTTATTAATGTATCACCGGATGTACACGAAGTATTCCCGACGATTGACAACCCCGCTTCTCCGATGCGTTCTAACCAGGTAGATCGTTTGTGGGCGATCAACGGGGGGAGCGATCTGCCTAAGCTAGGAAAGTTCGTATCCGACTTGCGTTCGAAAGGAGTGGAGAATGTCAGTATCCGTTATCACGAAGACTTCTGGCGCGCCGGTGGAGAAAGTTATACATTCCGGACAAAACCGAATCCTGATCTGGGGGTAGAGCGTTTGAAAGAATATGTCCGCTTTGTGCAAGGGCAAGATTGGAGGATTGGTTTTTACTCGAATTACATGGATTTTGCGCCTGTCAATGCGTTGTGGAATGAAGATTGGGTACGTATCAGCCATAAGGATTATGGTTGGGGACCTGCTTGGTGTAGATGTTATGCCAATAAAGTAACGATCGGTTGGGAACAACAGGCCCTTTTGGCACCGCAAATACATAAGACATTTGGTACCAACTTTTCTTATTGTGATGTGGAGACTTGTATTTCTCCTATGGATCGGGTGGATTACGATTATCGTACTCCTGGAGCAGGAAAATTTCGTACTGTATTTGAATATATTGGTATGACTTTGATGAACGAACGCCGCGCCTATCAAGGTCCAGTTTATTCGGAAGGTGGCACACATTGGTTCTATGCAGGATTATTAGATGGGAATTATTCACATATGAATCATAGTTTTCCTATATTTCCTGATTTTCAACTGTTGAAGATTAATCCGTTGGAAATGGATGGAATGTCTAATGTCTCTAACGAGGCCTATGTTGCTTATGCTTACGCTTTCGGTAATATCGGTATTTTGTCTGATGGTTTTGATGCAGTTCGTAGATATGCTTTCTTGCAACCATTCCAAAATAGCTATTCGATGATTCCGGTGAAAAGTATCCGGTATTTTGATGGAAAATCTTATGTGTCATCTTCAGATGCAATCAAAAAAGATCTATTAAAATCTCCTTGTATCCAGGTTGAATATAATAGTGGTTTGAAGATTTATGCCAACTTTTCCGATCAACCGTGGCTGGTTAAAGAAAATAACCATGATTATTCATTACCTAAATATGGAACTTTGGCCGTTTTGCCTGGAAGCCGTTTGTTTTCTGTTTCTTCTACAAACCCTGTCTCATCAACAGGTAAATTACTTGACAAGGTTTATTCTGATCATTTATTCTATATTGATACGTATGGGGAAGTAGAAAAGGGAGAATTTGGAGGTAAGGGTTCTTATATGTTGAAGAAAGAAAAATTTGGATGGGAAATCATCCCTCTGAAGGATTTAGAGGAGGTTGATTTCAATTTGTCTTTAATTGGATTTTCGGAATTAGGCGTAGATATAGAAGCTATAGATAAGAATGGAAATATCATAACAGTGATAAACCAAGTCCCTTTAGCTGATCAAGTTCATTTTGAACATAAACCTCAATATTACAAATATAAGATTTGCCCAGTTTCATCCATTTCCCAATAATAACAAGTATGTTCGGTATTATGTCCCTTTTAAGGATTAATAGCCGGACATACTAGTAAACAGTAATAATCCATTGAATAGGCAATTATTTGCTATGTTTAATGTGAATGGTTGTCTTTATTTTTGTGTAGTAAATATATGTAAATTAAGAAATCTGATAATCTAATTTTTGACCTTATGAGATTTAGAAAAATTAGTAGTATTTGTGCTGTTGCATTTTTGATATTATGCTCATGCAAACAATCGTATGTTGATGAACTCTCGACACAATATGCAACATTCAGTGTGGATGGAAAAGGTTTTATTTGCCAGGTGGCAGACAACAGGACAGGCGTGAATTATCTGGCGGAAGAGGGGGCATCTCCCTTGTTGAGTCTCTATGATGGAAAAGAATACATCATGCCCACCAATCTGAAAGTCGAAGGCGACAACTGGATACTAACCTTTGCAAACCAGTCGGAAGCTGTCGTTTCAAAAGAAGTGAAAGACGGGTATATTCGCTTGTCTTTGGTTTCATTAAGTAATCGTGACCGGATTGATGCCATAGCTTGGGGACCTTATGCAACCACTATATCTCAATATATAGGAGAGACGGTAGGAGTGGTACGTGATACGACTTTTGCTGTCGGTGTACAGGCACTCGGCATAAATACGACAGAGGGACGACCTCATTTGGGGGATGATGCTACAGGTGGGTGCTATATTGATCCGCTGCCGGGACAAGAAGTGCCCGAAGATTTGAAAGATAAGATCGGACAGCAAACGTACGACATCAATGTGAATGAAGAAGGAGATATGCCCGAATATGTACGCATGATAAGGGGAAATGCGGCTGTTGCACGTCCGTATGGTAGTGATATTCAATTTTTCGCACGTGATTGGCGAAAAGAAAAAGTGATAGACTATATAGGGAGAAGACAGACTGTGACGGCTTTGGATCAGGATTTCATAGGAAGTTCTATTGCCTTGTTTGCCGCACCATCTTCGGAAGCTGTCGATGTCATCGGAAAGATCGAAGTAGGGGAAGGATTGCCACATCCGATGATGAACGGAGAGTGGATCAAAAAACGGAAGCTCCAGAATCCGGCTTATATGTTATATGAGGGTCGTTCGTTGGATAATGCATTGAATTATGCCGATTCTTGTAACTTCAATTTGGTTCATATCGGGGACATATTCAAAAGCTGGGGACATTTTGATTTACACACCTCTCGTTTTCCGGAGGGAGCAGAGCAAATTAAAGCTTTTACTGACAAGGCGAAAGCTCGTGGTATTGAAATCGGCGTACATACGCTGACGATGTTTACTTCTACGCATGACCCGTATGTTTCTCCCGCACCTAGTGATAGCCTGGCCATTTCAGGAAGTTCTGTTTTGACAAAAGAGATCAGTGCAACTGATAAGGATATAGAAATTGAATCACCGGAATTTTTTACCTATTTGGGTGAAACGCATTCGGCAAAGATAGGTACGGAGATTGTGTCGTATCGGGAGGTAACCACAGAGAGACCTTATAAACTGCTGGATTGTACACGTGGACAGTTCGGAACGAAGCCTGCGGCTCATCATGCAGGCGATAAGATTGATAAGCTACTGAATAATTGTTATAGCGGCCTCTTTCCGGATATCCATTTGAGTGATGTTTTTGCTAAACGTTTGGCTGAAGTGTGCAATGAAACGGGAGTCGGATTGATGGACTTCGACGGTTATTACGGTGGATCACCTACGGGACATGGTTTATATGGGGCTTCCAGGTTCTTGAAACAATGGTTTGATGACCTGGATCAGAAAGGCATTATCTCTTGTGGTTCATCACCATTCCATTATTGGTGGCATATCTATTCTTTCATGAACTGGGGAGAGCCTTGGTACGATAATTTGCGTGAAAGCCAAGTCAATTACCGTTTGGAGAACCAACGTTATTTCGAACGTAATTTGATGCCGGGTATGTTGGGTTGGTTTAAATTGGAACAGACTTATCGACCGGAAGATATTGAATGGATCCAGGCACGTAGTGCTGCTTTTGATGCCGGCTATCTGTTGCGTGTAGACGAAAGCATCGAACAGAGCGGATTCAAGAGCTGTCTTTTTGAGGCCATCCGTGAATGGCAGAAAGTACGTAACAATCATTTGTTGACAGCTGCACAAAGAGAGAAGATGAAGAATCCTAAAAATGAATTCCATTTGGAAAAAGCGGGTGATAATGTTTGGAACTTGTATGAAGTAACCTTGAAAGGGGATAATGTCCACAAGTATCGTTCGGTACAAACGGGAGAACCTTTGTTAAGTAAGTTTACTTTTGATAATCCGTATGAGAAGCAACCAGTACAATTTTATGCAACGATAAAAGCCGGAGACGAAGCGGGTGCACAAATCACCAACCTGCAAATATTGGTGGAAGGTTGTGCTCCGATCCAAGTGCAAGAGATATTGAAAGTGGGCGACAAACTCTATTGCGATGGTAATTCCGTATATGTATGTGATGAATACTGGAAGCCTCGTAAAAGTTTTGCCGTATCTGAAACTACTGCATGGGGAAAGGGGAAAAACAATGTGACGGTACAATGCGACTTCTCTTCTTCAAAAGCCCCTTCCATCCATGTGGAATTTAAGGCATTGGGTAATAAGGAAATTGTAAAAGGAAGATAAACAACGATAATCCACTAAATAAGCAGCTATTTGCTATTTTTAATAGGGATAGCTGCTTTTATATTTGTGTGATTAATCAGTATTTATACCATGAAAAAAGTACTATACTTAGTTTCAATATTCTGTTTGTGTGGAAATGTGTTGTTTTAGAAATGATCATGTTTAAAATGCTAGTTATATGATAAATAGGAGATTTTTGTTTGTATTAGTGTTGTTAGGGGTGTTTATAAATACATTTGCAACCATTAAAGAAGTATTTAATTTTAATTTTGGAAAGAGTGGTAATGTTAGTTTTACGGCTGCACCTTCTCAGATAAAATCCCAGACAGGAGAAGATATTCTGTCTGTTCAGGGAGCACCATTGATTTATATGGATGCACCGGAATCCCATCGAATGAAGGGAGAAGGCTGTATCTTTTTTAAGACGCAACAAGACTGGTATGAAAATAAAGAGATAGCCTATCCCCAAAATGGTAATATTTTGTTTGAAGTATGGGCGCGGCCTCGGTTGGTGGATCATGGTGATCAGCATCAAAGTCATGTACATGTGATAGCTGCTATCGGATCGGGAGAAGGAGGATATACTTTTGCACAAGTGGGAAAGAATCTGCAGGTATATAGTTCGAAAAAAGGAAGTGTTACGTTGGCACCTATTGTTCCGGAAGTTTGGGTACATATTGCAGTAAAACAGGAAAATGGTAAAGCTGTGTTTTTTCTAAATGGTGAAGAGAAAGAGACTTTAGATGCTACCCCGATTATTATGCCGGGATTGTATGTAGGTGGGTCTGCAAAAGGAAATGTATTTCATGGAGACTTATACCAGGCGAGAGTTTCAACCTTCCAACCGGGTAAATTTGATGGGCTGTCGGATTTTGCAATTGATTATCAGGCACAGAAAGCAACATATACTCAGAATAAGCAGCATAGGAGACAGATAATAAAAATGTTTAATTCACTGAGCGGTAATGTGGTTCATACAAAAGAGTTGACAGAACGGCTTCAGGAGAAAGACTGGCTTATCCATGATTTGAAAGAACCTTGTCAACTGGTTGTGGAGAAATCGAAAGACGGTGAGACGGCCCGGATAAGAATTGAAAACGGTTTAGTAGACCGGACTTTCTATTATTCAGACAATCTGGCTTGTGTAGGTTATCGTAATCTGAGTAATGGCGCAGAATATTTGCGGGGAATCAAACCTGAAGCACGCATTATGATCGATAGCGTCTGGTATGAAGTCGGCGGGTTGAAAGGGCAACCTGAATACGCTTATTTATTGGATAGTTGGTATAAAGATTTATATAGCTCTCCCCGTTCTTTTCAATTTGATAAACTGGAAATTGGAGATATCGTCAAACGTTATGACTGGAAACCTAAATTTAATTCCATAACAACATCGTGGCCGGCAAAAGGCTTACATGTCAGTATGATTTATAAGCCGACAGGACAGATGCCGGAAGTAGAAAATATAACGGTAAAAGTGAATTATGAAATTTATGAAGGTCTTCCAACTGTCGCAAAATGGGTAGAAGTCATTAATAATTCGGATGAGGCAAAAGTCATTAATAAGATAGAAAGTGAAATTCTAGCGTTGTCACAGGATCAGTTCCGCCGTATTTATGCACAGTCCGATTATTCTTTTGCAATGGTAGGAGGTGCTCATACAGAAGCAGATATTGTGGATATGTGGACGAACGAGTATGTCCCGTTCAGCGGTTCTCCGGTTCGTCTGATAGATGATACGGATTATAACACCTGGGCCGGAGTGCGCAATGACGAAGAGATCTTGTTTGGTGGAAAAGCAACACGAAACCTGCTTGTCAGCAGTGTTCCGATGGGGCCCAATGTAGATGTAACGAAAACAGAGCCTTTCCAATCGTTCTGTACTTTCGAGTTATTGATGGATTCAGATGATTTGGAGCGGAACACATTAGGATGGCGCCGGGTATATCGGAAACTGGCCCCTCAAACCACTGAATCGCTTTTATGTGGAGGCATCACAAGCAATGATCCGATAAAACTAAAAGGATTTATCGATCAAATGGCAGAAGTAGGGATGGAACGTTTGGATGTAATGGCCTGGCCCGGTATTCAGTACGACAAGCTGGATGCGGAATATGTAAATATGTGGAAAGACATCGCTTCCTATGCCAAAGAACGTGGTATTATCACCGGGGGATATGAATTGATGGTGGCAAGTAGAGGACGTGGGGAAAAGTATGACTGCATTGATCCGAAGACAAATAAACCCGGTTGTAATTTCGGACAGAGTGTTTGTCTGGCATCTGAATGGAAAGATGTCTTCTTCCCTAAATTCTGGGAATTTAAAGAAAAGACAGGCTTGGATGTATACCCTATTGATGGTCCGTATCATGGAGATGCCTGTGCTTCAAAAAATCACCCTCACCATAAAGGATTGGAAGATTCTCAATGGAAACAATGGAGTATCATGCGCGATTTTACACGCGAAATGCAAAATAAAGGTATGTTTGTACTGATGCCGGATAATTATTTCTGGCATGGTTCGACGGCTACGGGGATGGGATACCGTGAAGCTGCAAGTAACCTGACACTTTCCCAACAGATGTTGTTAGGGCGTCAATACATATATGATGGCACCCGTACAAAACTTCCAACGATGGGATGGATGACTTTGCAGTTGGTCGGATTTTATTCCAATGATCCTAAAATCGGCTTGGAACCTCTGTGCGACAACCTGGATAAATATGAAGCCAATCTGATTCAATTGTTGGGTAGTGGCTGTCAGTTGACTATCCGCGGCAACCGTTTATATGATACACCGGAGACAAAGCAATTATTGTCTAAATATATTGATTGGTTCAAGAAATATCGCGACATCCTGACTTCTGATATTATTCACGTAAGTCGTCCGACCGGGCGTGACCTGGATTGTATCATGCACGTAAATCCTTTTATTCAACATAAGGGTATGGTAATTGTCTTTAATCCGACAGATCGTGACATAACCAAAGAAATGCGACTTCCGCTTTATTATTCAGGCTTAAAAGATAAAGCGACAGTTGTGGCATCGGATGGGACCAGCTCAGAGTATATGTTGGATCAAAAAGGAAATCTGCTGCTCCCGGTATCGATAAAAGCACAGGGAGCATCGTGGTTTTTGATTGAAGAATAGAAAGTAGAAATTGAAAGAAATGAAAGCATGAAAATTAATAGTTTGACATTATTGATATCTTTATCGATTACTTTGATATCCACAGCTGTGGTGGCGCAAGACAACTTAAAAGGAAGTTGGATGCCGGATACGGAACAGACTGGTGATTTTAAACAGATAACCGCCTTCCTGAAATCACTCGGCGGTAGTTTCCGGCCGATGTTGGTAAGCTACGACGGATCGGTCGTTCGCGAAAAAGCAGTTTTCAATCAAGGGAAAGCAACTCTGCACACTTCGGAATGGAGTTGCGATCTGAAACCAGTAAAACCCAATCGAGATGTATTGGATTTGGAGATCTGTTTTAATGTGGATAAAGGCGAATTACAATCCGGAGGCGTTGCCGTCGCTTTTGATTTCAAAGACTGGAGTCGGGATAATTTTGTATTGATACCGGCGTATGTGTACAATGGCAATCGTTTCAATGTAGAAACAAATGGTTACTGCTCTCCTTATCCGAAACATTATCTGTATAATAAAGAAGTCCCGACCCAGTTGTTTGCCAATAATCCACGGTTGGCTTTGGCGAAGAACATACCGGGAAAGATAGAGGGACTTACCGGGAATGCCTCTACGTCCGCTATGTGTTTCTTCTCCCCATCCAAAAAGCGGGCATTCATCCTGTTGTTTGAACAACGTTCAGAATTTGGCGATCATGGAATATTTGTAGAAGAGAATGCGGCGCAAAACGAGGCTTCATTTGTCGTGAGCGCACCGGGCGTACGTGAATTGCGTGCCGGGTTCGGCGACTTTTCTCCAAGTGGCGATAAGGGAACTGATTGGAAGTCTGGAGACAAGATAAACCTAAAATTTCGCGTGTATAGCTTCAAGGCTAATAGCAAGCAGGATTTATACGAGCGGTTTATGGATGAACGTAAGGCATTGGTCGGTCCGAACCATCCAAGGAATCTGACACCTTTTAGCAAGACGTTGGAACTTACGGCAGTGTATAAAAACAAGAACCGTTGGGCGGAATTACCTTTCGGCCATTTTTACCGTACCGGAAATGGGGATGGTTATTTGGTCGGATGGGTAGGAGGATTGATGGACACATACGCTCTTTTAGCCATGAACGATCCTTTGTCGCGCGAACGGGTTCTTGCAACCTGCGACTTTGCGTTCGGGAAATACCAAAGTAAAAGCGGATATTTTTATGGTCCGAATAATGAAAAGGGTGAAATACCTACTTTTGAACGCGAAGAGTTACCCAACTCTTCTTTAGTACGCAGGAATGCCGATGTCTTGTTCTGGTCGATAAAACATTTCGAGTTATTAAAACAACAAGGGTATGGAGACCAGATAAAACCGGAATGGGAAAAAGCGATCCATAAACTGGCTATGGCTTTTGTGAATACTTGGAAAAAGTGTGGAGAATTCGGGAACTATGTAAATACGGAAACCGGGGATGTGATTATCTACCATTCTGCTTCAGGAGCTATGGTTCCAGCCGGTTTGGTCATGGCAAGCCGTTATTTCAATGAGCCCAAATTCTTAGAGGTAGCCAAAGAATCGGCCCAATTTATGTATGATAGAGAAATTGTCGGTTTGGGATTTACTTCCGGTGCTTGCGGTGATATCATGCAGGATGCCGATTCAGAGTCGAACTTCGCTTTTACTGAGTCGTTGATGGCGTTGTATTATGCCACTTCCGATAAACAATGGCTGGATATGGCTCGTAATGTAGCCAATATAGCCGCTACATGGACACTTTCATACGATTACCAATTCCCCGTAAACTCTACCATTAGCAAGTTAGGCGGCCATGTGGCCGGTGCGGTATGGGCCAGTACCCAAAACAAACATGCGGCGCCCGGCGTGTGTACGATGTCGGCAGACCATTTGTTTAAGATTTACCGGGCAACAGGCGATCGGCGGTATGCGGATTTGCTCCGGGATATAAACCATACACATGCGGAAGTCATGGAAACACCGGGAAGACCTACCACTGGCATGGGACCGGGCTCTTCGATGGAACGTATCCAGACAACAGATGCCGATGGCAAAGGAGCTGTCGGTGTTATCCTTCATACATCCAATGGCTGGACGGAAGGGAATGGTATGTTGATGGGTATCGAAATTCCGGGTATTTACCTCCGGACGGACAAAGATGAAATGTATGTATTCGATCATGTGGAAGCCAAAGTAGTCAAACGTGATAAGTCGGGTATAACTTTGGAGATCACCAATCCGACGCGGTTTGATGCCTCTGTAAGTATTTTTGCGGAAGCATCGAAAGAAGCAAAGAAGCCGTTAGGATACCATAACTTCCTTGGTTGGAAAAAGGTTGACATAAAATCGGGTGAAACCGTGCAATGTATGTTGCCTTGTCAATAAAACAGAGTTTCTCATTTAAATAAACATAGTTTTATGCTTAAGAAAATATTGTTTTTTGTAATAACCTTGCTGGTTACCGGATGTACGTCCAAAGGGTCTTGGAATTTCAAGACCGATTATTTTGAAATAGAAGTCAATGACAAAGGGTATATCACTTCGATGCAAAACACGACGGTATCTCCTTGCCGGGAGTTCGCGATCGAGGATAAACCATCTCCTGTCTTGTCATTATATAATAGTGAGGAAAAGGAATATTATTATCCTTCCCATGCGGTATTCAACAGTCAGACAAACATTCTGACAGTAGATTATCCAAATGGTTCGGTAGCAGAAATTGCGATGGAGCCGAAAGGGAAATATATAAAGATGACTTTGCTGGATTTATCACCTCGGAATGGAGTGGACGATGTACAGTGGGGGCGTTATAATACGAATATAACCAATTTGTTCGGAGATATTATTGGTGTGGCACGTGATACGAGTGCCACTGTCAATTATGCGATAGGTGTATTGGCTCTCGACGATAATACGATTGGCGGCAGTTCGGATGTGGAAGGCGATGCCGGTCCTACACAGTATGTGGTCCATAGTCCGGATCCGAAGCTCTATCCGTTGCCGGACAACTTGCATGAAGGACAGGAAATTCCTTTAGGTGGAGATGGCATCAGCGATGTGGCTTTCTTCGCCTATAAGGAACCTTACTATCGTTTTGTTGCGGCAAATACGGCTATGGTGGACGAACAAGGTCGTGTTTTCATACAGTATCATTCCCGTAACCGGACGCTTCCGAGGGAGGTCTGTTACTCGTTGCTTCCTAACAAAATAAACAATGAGCCGAACCATATTGAGGTGGAACCGATACCCGAAGTGGATTTCATAGGATCTTCCGTGGCTCTTTGGGGAAGCCCGGATGATATCGCTTTGATGGATGTGATTCAAAACATTGTATTGTCGGAAGGATTGCCTTATCCAACAGTGAATGGTAAATGGGTAAAAGATCCGACAGCCTTTGTACCCGATGTCATTTGTTATGGGAATCAGTATGATAGTATCATTTCTTACGCCGATCGGTTGGGTTTTAAAGCGATCAGTGCTTATGATCTAGGTTTCGTAAGACCGGATAGAAATGTGGGAGGTTATATAGATGGAAAAGATTTTTCTAAGAAACCTTTTACCTGTGCAGGCGGGAATATGTCACATAAAGAGTTTACGGATAAAGCAAAAGAAAAGAATATCTTGGTTGGTCGTGCCAATATAACGAATGCGTTGGCACCAGGCACTAAAGATGCAAGCCCTGTGCCTAGCGATAGCCTGTGTTACCAGCAAAAACGGGTGCTGAAGAATAATCTGTCGGCCACAGATACAATCATCATTGTGGATGATCCGAAGTACTTGGAAGAAATAGCCAGCTGGGAAGGGCATTGTAAAAACTTAAACATGGTAAAAATAGGGAAAGAACTGATCCATTATCTAGGTGTTTCGGATACAGAACCATACAGGCTGTTGAACGTAACCCGTGGTTATTGGAATACGGAAGCAAGCAGTCATTCAACCAATGACACTATTTATAAGTTACAGGTTACGTTGAATTACGGTTATGACGGAGTGATTCCTAATATGGCTCTTCAGGATGAAATAGCTGAGGTATATGCGGAAATAGCGTCAGTCAATGGTATCCGTTATTACGATTTTGATGGTTTTGAGTTTCTTTGGAACAGCGGTCATGGTTATTATTCTACAAAACGCTTTTTGCGGAAAATGTTTGAACATGCCAAAGAACTGGGAGTGGATTACATCCGTTTCACCGGTGCAGGGTTCAACGAAGGTTCATGCATTATCAAAGTATCAATAATGCCGGTGGCGGAAAAAATTTGTATGATACGGAATTGAGGGTATGGGGTAGTACCACCAGCCAGGGGAAGGATGCCCGAGATCAATGCTTTGCTAACTTCTTCCCGATCTCGTTCGGTTCAAATTTCCCGATAGTGGAAACATCTACAGTGGAGACATATGAGCACGTCGAAGCCATGTCGGTGGGTTGGGGAGTAACTTATGCTCTGAAGTTAAGCCAGAAAGACGTGGAAAGTTGTCCGCAAAAAGAGGCCATTTTTAAAGCAATACGCACCTGGGAAGATGCCCGCCGGGCAGATGCTTTCCCGAAAGAGATAAAGAAAATGCTTACCAACCATCTTATGATTGGCGTTTGGAAGAGGGAGTGGAAAAGGATACTTGGGTATTGTATCGAATGATTGATGGGGAAAAGGCCCAATCGTATCCGTTAAAGAGATTTTAGAATATTATATTTGCCCTGTATATGTAGAAGATGCGAGAGGAGATTTGAAATAAGTATACAATATATTCAAATATGTAAATAGCTGTCTGGTTCGCGAGGATAGGGCAGTTTTAATCTTTAGCATTGATTTTCTTACCATAATCTGTTGTTTTTTTAATCATATCTGTTACCTTTGTTCCTGTGGGGAATGTTTTAGAAGCCATGGCGTTGACTTCCTTCCGTTATAATTATGGAAAAAAGGTATTTTAAAGTTTTATTTCAGTTTGCATAAATTATCCCCGGTTCTAATTTCGGCTGAGATAGTAATATCACATTCTTTATATTTTGACTTAACTAAACTATTTATGTTATGATGAGTATGTTAACTAGATTACGCGATTATGCAAAACTTCTTTTTACCCGAGAACAGAAGCTTTGTCTTGTAAATAATGCATTTACAGCTCCTGACGCAACGTTGCAGGAAGAAGTTCTTATTGTCTCTCCAACACCCGAAGAACAACCTTCCGTGCCTGAGCAACAACGTGTAGAAGCACAGCCACAACCTGTATCTTCCAAAAAATATGTGACTGAAAAAGATGTTGTATATGAATCATTTAAAAAGCTCACTCCGGAATATCTGTTTATTATAACGGAAATGCGCAACTTGCTTAACTCTGAGAACAAAAAATTCGTATTCCATGCGTTGGCAACCCATATAAGTATTAAAAAGGTGGCAAAACATTTGAAAATTACACAACGCAAAGTAAAGATCATATTTCAGGAAGCCTTGGTGGATATCGGCATTCAGACCGGATTTATTAGGAGTTATCTGGATGAGAGCGAAAAGAAAGATAAGGAAATCAGGGAACTGAAATCGAAGATTATATCATTGAATGCCAGAATAAATAAACTGCAGGATGAGCAAGCCTTGCGAATGAAGTTTGCCGGAGAAAAGATTTCATTAGAGAACCAGCAACTTTTGCTGAAGAAGCCATTGACTGTCTCTCTTGATTTGGATACAAGGACCTATAATGCCTTAAGAGATAATCATATAGATACGTTGGAAGATTTAGTGAGATATATTTTAGAAAATAAAGAGATAGAAAGGTTGAAAACATTACATAACTTTGGAGAAGTCTCGTTTAAGAGGTTGAAAAGCGAATTGTTCAAAAAAGGAATAATGGATGTCAACGGGCATTGCGAACTTTTACGATATGTGACAGTTTCCAAGAAATAACTGTGATCCGGTTGTTTATAACTTTGTGGTTCATGTATTGGCAAATACTATTTGTAATAATAATAATAGGTTTATATTTGTATCGGAATTAGGATATGTTGCTAGGTGAAAAATAATTATCTTTTGCCGAATTGTTAACCTGACAGCTATTTAATGAGGAGAATTACAGTATAAACATGGATAGTGAACTTTTATATCGTCTGAAGGAGGGAGACAGGGATGCTTTTAATACTGTCTATTGGCGATACAGTCCGAAGGTATACAACACCGTTCTGTATTTGCTGAATGACGCAGATTTGGCTGAAGATGTCGTTCAGGAACTCTTCCTGACTATTTGGGAAAAGCGTGGAAATATATTACCTGAGCTTAACTTTGAAGCCTATATCTCGACCATCGCCCGTAATTTAGCCTATAAATATGTGGAAGAAGCCCTTCATAGAAACCTTCCGGTGGAAGAAATCAGGGATGCGAAACTGGTTTCCAGTTCGGAAGAAGATGCGATTGAAGCCGACTCCTTACGAGAATATATTTTCAATGTCATCTCTTCCTTTCCGGAAATGCGGCGGAAAGTATTTATCATGAGCCGTTTTGAAAACTTGTCGCATGCAGAAATTGCGAAAAAACTATCCTTGTCTGAACGTACGGTAGAAGCACATATCTATCAGGCCCTGAAAGAACTTCGCAAAGTGCTTGGAAATAAAGCGGTCGTTTTTATCTTTATCTATCTTTCCTTATAAAACCGACTTCCCTCTTTTCTGAATATTCCTTGTCTTTAAGTAGAGCTTATTTGTGAACTAAAGTTAAAAATGAGCCTGTTTTATCTTTTGACTAAGTAGTAGGTATATTTATCCCACTATAATATATAAACGGATTAATAATGAGAATAGAATTACTTCACCGTCTGATAGCAGGTACGACTACCGAAGAAGAAAACCGGCAGTTGATGGAATGGTTCCGGCAGTGCGCATCCAAAGAGGAATTCTTCATGCTTTTTGAGACAGCATGGAAAGAGAGCCCGGATGAGATGCCCAGGGACGTACAGGAACGCATGTACCGCAGGTTGAGTCGGGAGTTGGATGGCGAGAAAAAGTCGGCCAAAGTCGTTCCGTTACGTTCGCGTTTCTTCTGGAAGGTTTGGCCACGGGTTGCAGTGGCTAGTATTATCATTGTTTTGAGTTTGCTCAATTACCGTATGAACGATAAACAAAAACAACTGTCGACACAGAATTTCACGGTATCGGCCGAAAAAGGGCAGCGGGCCTTCGTCACTTTGCCCGACAGCACGAAGGTATGGCTGAACTCCGATACGAAGATCAGTTACCCGGCTGATTACGGCATGAAAGAACGTAATGTGGCACTGGTGGGAGAGGCCTATTTCGAGGTTGCAAAGAATCCGGATAAACGTTTCATCGTGGAGGCAAAAGGCATGCAGGTGGAAGCTCTAGGGACAGCCTTTAATATAAATGCTTACAGAGATGATAGCAAAATTATCGCATCATTGTTTTCCGGCTCCGTACGGGTCAGCTATGACGACCATGTGGCAATCCTCAAACCGCATGAATCGGTTAAAGTGGATTTGTTGACCCATAGTTTTTCACAGTATGCAGATGAGAATATGCAGGACATAGCCCTTTGGCAGCAAAATGAAATTACATTCGACGGGGAGTCGCTGGAGGAGATTACCCGGATAATGAATCGCCTGTATAATACGACAATATACATAGAAGACGAATCGTTGAAGAAAGAATGCTATATAGGAACCATCCGGAATAACAGTCTTGAAAACTTTATCGACATTATTAACCTGACAACTTCGGTTATATATGAAAATAAAGGAGATACTGTATTCCTGAAAAAAAGGATTCCTTAGCAGGAGCTGTTAACCATACAGGATATACTACTATGTCTAATCTAACAATATTGCCTATGAGAAAGGAGTAAAAGAATTAAAAAAGCGAGGTAACCCTTTGCAGAGCTACCTCACAGTACAATTTTTGCAGAAATCCCTTTGTGTTGATACCGCCGATGTAGGAGACCGGCTGTTTTAATGGGACCCTTCTGCTTACAAAGTTACAAACATTTATTTTATCTACATCTTATTTCTAATTAAAAGAAAAATGAGTAACATGAAGCATTTATTTAAACAGATGGTTTTTCTGACAATCTTGTTAACCTTCCCCTTGACGGGAATCCACGCTCAGATAACCATACATATGAAGAACAAACCCGCTTCGGAAGTGGTGAAGCAAATCGAAAAGGTGAGTAAATACCGCTTTTTTTACAAGAAAGGCCTCCCTGGCATGAACACCCCGATTACCGTCGAGGCAGACGACCAGGATATTGAAACCGTAATGGGACAGGTCGTTAAACAGATATCGGTATCTTATACTATTAAAGGAGAAAACCAGATCGTACTTTCAGAATCCGGACTTTCTGATACAAATGTCGATAAAAAGAAGTCCATTAAGGGGACTGTAACAGATACAAACGGTGAACCTGTAATCGGGGCCAACATTATAATAAAAGGCTCTTCTAAAGGAACGATAACAGACGTTGATGGTAAATTTACATTAGAAGTTCCGGATAATACCGTTTTACTGGTATCTTATATAGGTTATGAGCCTCAGGAATTGGAAATCGGAAATAAAACCGTACTGAATATCAGGCTGCAGGAAGATATGCAGAATTTAGATGAAGTTATTGTTGTCGGTTATGGTACACAGAAGAAGGTGAATTTGACCGCTGCAGTACAAACTGTTGATACCCATGATTTGGAAAATAGACCTGTTAAATCTCTGTCTGAGATGTTGACTGCATCGGTTCCTGGTTTAAACGTGTCTAATGCTTCAGCTTCCCCCACAAGTGAACCGACTTTAAACATTCGAGGTTTTACAGGGTTGAATAAAAGTGAGCAACCTTTAGTGTTGGTCGATAATGTACCGATGGATATTCGTTTTGTGAATCCAAACGATGTAGAAAGTATTTCGGTTTTAAAAGATGCGGCTGCATCTGCTATTTACGGTTCTCGTGCTCCGAATGGGGTGATACTTATTACAACTAAATCAGGAAAAGAAGGAAAATTGACAATTACTTATGATGCTAGTTTACAGGTAGCTCAACCTATAGGTTTGCATGAATCTTTGAATGGTTATGATTATGCAATTCAAAAAAATAATGCGTTATACAATAACTTTTCAAATCCCGTGTATACAGAAGAAACGCTAGAAAAGTTGAAACAGTTTGTTAATGGCGAAATAACCAATGCAAATGAGATTTTATCTAATGGGAAATACGCTCCTACTTATGAAACTCATGGAAGTACCGATAATTTCGCATTGGCATTTAGAGACAATGTTGTGAATTCCAAACATAACATAGGGATTTCCGGGGGTACAGAAAAACTCAATTATTATGGAGGTGTAGGATATCTGAAGAACGATGGTTTCTATCAAAGCGACGTCGATTGGATGAAGCGATATACTACTATCTTCAAGGCAAATACTCAGATAGCTAAATGGTTAAATGTGGGTACACGTATGAATTACAATCGCCAGGATTCTGAGCGACCTAGAATAATGAATAATAGTGAGGATAATGGTGATAAGGGATTGTATCAAATGTTAGGCTTTGCATCAACACTACCTGCTTACGATGATAACGGTTCGCCTAATGAATTTAGTATCCTCCCTAATATTAAAGGAGATGCCGGCACATTTAAAACGTTAACGAATGAAATGTTGTTGAATTTTAATACTGAAATCACACCATTAAAAGGAATGAGTATCAAAGCTGATTATTCATGGAAGCGAACAACTGTGGACGAAAATCAAACCCAATTGATCTTTGAATGTTGGGATGCGGATGGAACCCCGAAAGCCAGTAGAAGAAGTCCTTCTTCTGAATTTATATATAAAGCAAATTCTTATACGGAGTATCACAGTGCAAATGTAACACTTTCTTATACTCGTCAATTTGGGAAACATGATTTATCGGGATTGATCGGTTACAATGAAGAATTAAATAAATATCGTTTTTTCTCCGCAAAAAGTTCAGGCGTTATTTCTCATTCGAATTTATCTATTAGTACCACTGAAGGAAATCCGGTAATAGCAACAGATAACCTGTATACATGGGTAACACAAGGTTACTTTGGACGATTCAATTATAATTATGACAATCGGTATTTGTTGGAATTTAGCGGTCGTTATGATGCCTCCTCTAAATATTCTCCGGATACTCGTTGGTCTTTTTTCCCTTCTGTTTCTGCCGGTTATAATATCTCACAAGAGAAGTTCTGGATCTTAGGTAAATATATAGAAAGATTGAAGTTGAAAGCTTCCTTTGGTAAATTGGGCAATAATTCGGGAGATAATTACACTTATATTCCTACGTTAGGGATTAATTCTAATTTGCCTGTCATTATTGGAACGGAACGTCCCAAATATGTAACTATTCCATCGATTTTATCTTCAGACTTGACTTGGACAAAACCGCAAGTTATTGGTTTTGGCTTTGAGGCGGGTTTATTTAAGAATAGGTTACATATAGAATATGATTGGTATCAGCGTACGGTGCATGATCAAATTGGACCAGCTGTACAATTGCCAGAAGTATTGGGGACAACTCCTCCGCAACAAAATAATTCAGTATCAGAAACACGTGGTTGGGAATTGTCGGTTCTATGGAAAGGAGATATGGGCACATTGATGAATTCGCCGGTGCATTACAGTGTTCGAGGAGGATTGTCTGATTACATAGGCTATGTCGTTTCTTATGAAGGTAGCAATTCAGGCTTGAGAGATCAGTGGACAGCAGGACAACGATTCGGAGAATTGTATGGACTAAAGGGTATAGGAATAGGTACCAGTGCGGAAGAATTATCCCAATATCCTATGAGGCGAAGTGGTTGGCAATACCAGGGAGATTACATTTTTGCCGATTTGAATGGAGATGGTTTGGTGAATCAAGGCGAAGGTAGTGTTTGGTATGCGGAAGGTGACCGATCCTTTTTAGGATATACTTATCCTCGTTATAAATATAATTTGAATTTAGCAATAGACTGGAAAGGCTTTTCTTTTTCTGTTTTGTTAGATGGAGTAGGTTCACAAAAAAAGTATGTAGCTAACAGAATGACGATGGGAGATCAAAATTATCTTTCTCCAAGCTATTTTGACTTAGGCGGATATTGGAGTTTGGATAATCCAAATGCGTTTTTTCCAAGATTCTATGCTAAAGGAACTGTGGGCAGTAATGATTTGAATGTTGTAAATGATAGATATGTCTTTAATTTATCTCATTTGCGAGTGAAAAACGTGTTCTTAAGTTATTCTTTACCCCAAAAATGTCTTTCTTTTTTAGGAGTTTCATCTTTGGCTTTTAATTTTAGTGTAGAAAATCTTTGTTTGATTTATAATAAATCATGGAATAAAAGCTTGGATCCTATCCATATACAAAATGGTGTTGAAGCGTATCCTCCTCAGAGGATTTGGTCTTTTGGTTTGAAATTAGGTATTTAATAAATAAGAATGAATGATTATGAAAAGAATATTTATATATAGTGTGCTATTGACTGGATTGCTCTCTTCTTGTGTGGATTTGAATCAATATCCGGAAGATGCGCTTAGCGGGGAAACTTTCTTCAACAGTGATACTGATTATAAATTATATCTAAATGGACTATATCCATCAATAACTAGATCTTTACCTACTAATAGATGGGCTTTTGATGCGGGTACTGATAATTATATTGATGAAACAGTCCCTTCAGCTGTAATGCAACATTCCAATACAGGGAAAGCCTCTGTTACGAGTTCTGAGTGGAATACTTCTTATGATAATATTCGAGAAGTTAATTATGTATTGAACGTTAAAGATAAAATGTCTGATTCTTCCGTAGATCATTATATTGGAGAAGCGTATTACATCCGAGCTTATCATTATTTTACATTACTTAAAGCATTCGGTGGTGTTCCTTATATCGACAAGGTGCTTGGAATGGATAGTGAAGAGCTGTATACGGAGCGGGCCTCTCGTGATTTTATCGCAACAAAAATCATAGAAGATTTGAATCAGGCGATCGAGTTGTTGGATTGGAAAGGGCAAGGTAATGCAGAGTCCGGACGTATCAATAAAGAGTGTGCGCTTTTGATGAAAACCAGAGTCGGTTTATTCGAAGGTACATGGGAGTACTATCACGGAAAAAAAGGTACCCCTTTTGCTGTTGAGGGTAAAGATGGTTCTGATTTTTTAAAGGAAGTGGTAAAGGCCGGTGATAAGTTGATGGCTAATCAAAAAAATAATCTGTATATAGGTTCTTCCGGGTTTGAATATTACGATTTGTTTAATAAACAGGATTATGCAGATATACCTAGTGCCTTTTATTATAAGCATTACGATGTTTCATTGGGTATTGTCAATGTTCCTTCATGTTCTTCAATGAATGGTTTTGTATCAGGTGTGACTCATGAATTTGTTACTGACTGTTTAATGAATGATGGTAAGCCGGAAGAAATCTCATCGGTTACTTATGATTATAGAAATCAGGCAAGTTTAATCGCAGCTCGTGATCCAAGGCTAAATCAAATAATCTATAGCCCAGCCAGAGGCCCTATTGTTGATTTTTTCCCTAAAATGCTAATAACTGAAGCGAATGGATACAATACCCCTTATGCTCCTATCACTATTATTTATCAACCTGTTGGAGGTTATCGGATTTTCAAAGGGACAGTACCATCTATAATTGCAAAAGCGGTGTCTGATTACGATGATTTGATCCTTCGTTATGAAGAAGCTCTCTTGAATTATGCAGAAGCTAAATCCCTGTTAGGTTCTATTACTCAAACAGATATTGATAATACGGTAAACTTGCTTCGTGATCGGGTAGGTATGGTGCGGATGAACTTGGCGGATGTGAATAGTTGGCAGGTGCAATATTCGGCAAAAGAAGGCTATGATGAATCAGGGTCCAACATTGTTAATGAAATTCGTCGTGAACGTCGTGTGGAATTAGTGTTGGAAGGTTTCCGGACTGAAGATTTACAAAGATGGGCGATTTGGGAAGATGTTATTAATGGTTATAAGCCACGCGGTGCTTATTATCAGGAGATGGCAGACTATTTTGACGATGAAGAGGCTTTAAAGCAAGCCGGTTTTACTGATGGGAAAATAGCACAAGTAAAGTTTAAAAAAGGGCAAAATATAGATGTGTTGGGCGAATTTATAAATCCGTATTGGAAAAATCCAGATATGTCTGTAAATGGTCGTGGATATTATATTGATCCGAACCGTGATTATTTGCAGTCAATACCTCAAACAGAAATTGATCATTACAAAGATATAAAAGGAGTAGTTTTAACCCAGAACCCAGGTTGGTTCTAATTGAAATAATGTATTATGAAAAAGATTAGAGTAAACTTATTGATGATGCTGGCTTGTCTGTTAGTCTCTTGCGGTCAGCGTATAGAAATGGATATGTCGCAATGGGGTGACACTGCATTTATTGATAATGTACAAGTTTTTACGTTGGAAGTGGAAGATGACTTTAAAATGCAAGAATATTACACAGATGACGGAAGGCTGGTAGAAGGAGTTCGGCAAGTTGTTATTTCAGAAGGAAATGCACAGGTAGATCTTGAAAAATTTGTAGTTTATGTGAAGCTGAAGAAAGGTATGAATTTGGATTTGGCAGGTTTTTTGATTTATCACCGCTCGATGAAAGTGGAACCTTTAAATAGTTCTCCTGTCTGTGGAATAGCTAAAGATATTAATGGACTCAACTATGAATATCGTCTTTATTCTGCAGATGGTACTACCCATGATTGGAAAATCATAATTGAATAGAATTTACAAAAAAGGAAGCAAACAAGGGGTAAGTATATTTTAATGCTTACTCCCTTTAAAATAAAATATATATGAGATTGAAGTTGTTTTACATGTTTTCACTATGCTGTTTCAGTTTGTTTATAGTTGCACAAGAAAAAATAGCTAATAAGGAGTTTCAATATCAAGATGTGACCGGTATTGGTTTTGAAAAAGGGATAACAAGGCGCGATCCCAGTGATGTGATTAAAGTGGGTAATAAGCATTATGTATATTACACGAAAGTATATGGAAAATCATCCGGATATTGGGGTACAATATGGTGTGCCGAATCGTCAGATAAAGGTTATACATGGAAAGAAAAAGGTGAAATTCTGAGTGTAGGAAAGAAAGGAACTTTTGATTCACACGCCGTGTTTACACCTAATATTATTTATACGAATGGTAAGTATTATTTGTATTATACAGGAGTTCGTCCCACGCCGGATCGAACAGATGGTGTGTTTGAAAATAATCATAAAAATGACATTACAGCTATCGGTGTAGCTGTTTCAGATACTCCTGATGGCCCATTTATGCGTGTGAATGACGAACCGGTGTTACAGATAAGCTCTAATCAAACGGCTTTTGATAGCTATCGTATAGACGATGCTGCCTTATTGTATAAAGATAATAAATATTGGTTATATTATAAAGGCCGATGTTTTCTAGATGGAACTACAGGCGCTCGAAATACGAAAATGGGAGTTGCTTTTTCTGATTCACCGACAGGTCCTTTTGTGAAATATAATAAACCGCTGCTAACTAACAGTCATGAAGTATTGATTTGGAAAGAAGTATCCGGTATTTATGCGTTAGCATCTCTTTCTTCAAGTATAGAGAAATCTACCGATGGGCTCGATTTTCAATCAGTAGCTTTGCACGTGGAAAAAAAGAATCGCCCTAATGCTCCCGGTGCTTTCCGGATTGATTTGACAGATGTGAATAAAACTGAAAATTTATCCTGGGGAGTATCTATGGTTAGTAAAGATAAAAGCTGTTATTTAGTCAGATATTCATTTGAATAAGAGTTTGATAGACATCTTGTTTTTATGTTTTATCTCATCGGTATATGGTAAGACAATGTGTGATCCTCATAATCATTAATATTGATGGATTTAGGATATGGCACTCTAAAAGCTGTAAAAAAGAGAAATGATTTTGACTCAATTAATCTAATTTGGAAATGATGAAAAATAGAATTTTAAATATGTTTATAGGAGATAGGGAATCAACTACTTGTAGCTTTCTGCAATTACGTAGAGTCAATGTGATATTCTTGTTTCTAAGTTGTAATTCTTGTTTCAACTTGTTCGCGCAAGAAAAAGCGAATATCCTTGTTATTTGTACAGATCAGGCACATCCGGGAATAGTCGGGTATCGTGGCAATACTGTTATTAAAACACCAAATATAGATAAATTGGCAGCAGACGGAGTTTATTTTACAAGAACATATGTATCGTCTCCTGTCAGTGGCCCAAGCAGAGCCTCTTATATGACTGGTAAATATATTCATCAAATAGAGTATTGGTATAATGCACAAGCATGGCCTAAAGATGCAGTTTTGTGGTCTCATCGGGTTACCGATAACGGATACTATACAGGACACTTCGGAAAGATGGATTCTCCGGACGTATATGGTGAGCTTGGTTTTGATGAAGAATGGCATTCTATGATAAGGAAGGCAACTAACATTATCGAACCCGATAAACGTTTTTTGCCGGAAAACCAGCGTAAAGCCAAGGGACATTTAGCTGTGAAAACATTTAAGTTAGAAGATTATTCTGAAAAAGAAAAAGGTAAATTCGGACAATATGCTCTAGACCGCCCAACTACGGATAGAACTTTAAAATTTTTAAAGGAACGAAAGGTAGATGGAAAACCTTGGATGTTACATGTTGGATACCTAATGCCACATTGGCCATATACACTTCCTCAAAAATACTTCGACATGTATGCTGAAGTAGATATCCCCATGCCACATGATGCAAATTTTCCTAATTTGAATATGCATCCCGCCTTACAATATTTTCAAAAATGGGATGGGCTTGATGTTACACCAGATCAAAATGATTTCAAAAAAGCGTTGAGAGCCTATTATGGAATGGTTACTTGCATTGATGATATGGTGGGTGAAATAATCACTCAGTTGAAGGAATCAGGGATGTATGAAAATACTTATATTATATTTACCTCAGATCATGGAGATAATCTTGGCGAACATGGTTTAATGGGAAATAAGCATACAGCAATGGAAGGGTCTGTTTCTGTTCCTTTAATCATTGCCGGACCGAATGTAAATAAGGGAACAAAGGTTGACATGCCTACTGCTTTGATTGATTTGTATCCTACTATTATGGATATGGCAGATATCAAATATACCGATCCAGAGATGCCAGGGTGTAGTTTATTACCGGTAGTTCAGGGAAAAAAGAATTCCGAAGATCGTATTATCCTTTCGGAATGGCATGGAGTTGGTTTTCCCGGCGCGTGGTATATGTTAGTAAATAAGAAATATAAATACATATATTACGAAAGGGATAGGCCTAGTTTATTTGATATTGAATCTGATCCCCAAGAGATGAATGATCTGGCACTTGATCCTGCCTATTCAAATATGCTAACTATGTTTGAGAATGAGCTCAATAAGAGGTTAGATCCGGTAGCAACTGCTATAAAAGCCAGAATACACCAAAAGCTAATTACTAATGATGGCAAAGATTTGATGTTTGATAGGAATTGACGTAAATGTAAATGAAAGCAGCAATTTATTCAATATTATTTGCAGTTCCACATCTTGTGTGTGTTGCAAATCAAGAAAAGCCCAATGTGGTATTTATTATGGCTGATGATCTTGGCTATGGTGATTTAGGTTGTTATGGTGCAATCCTAATAAAAACTCCTAATATTGACCAATTAGCCAAAGAGGGGAAATTGTTTACTGATGCTCATTCGGCATCTTCGGTTTCAACGCCCTCCCGGTATTCTTTTATCACTGGGCGTTATCCTTTCAGAGGGAATATGTCGGGGAGTAATGAAAGCGGATTGTGGCGACCCCTGAGTTTGAATTGTCCGTTGATCATTGAAGATGGGCTTTTAACCATCGGAGAGATGATGCAAAAGCAAGGTTATCGTACTGCTTGCATCGGTAAATGGCATTTAGGTTTTACCAATGAGATTACCGATTGGAATAAGGAACTGAGCCCAGGCCCCTTAGAGTCGGGTTTTGAATATTATTTCGGTGTTCCATTTGTAACAAGTGCTCCTCCATACGTTTTTGTGGAAAATCATCATGTATACGGGTATGAACCGAATGATCCGTTTGTTCTTGAGACAGATATTTCTAAAGTGACGGATACTCAAATCTATCCGAATAAAAGTAGAAATAGGTATTCCGGAGCTAAAAAACCTCATTCATTATATAAAGATAATGAAATGGCTATAACATTGGTTGATAAGACTAAGAAATGGTTAGATAAGAATAAAGATAATCCATTTTTTTTGTATATTGCAACACCTCATATCCATCATCCATTTTCTCCCAATAAGCAATTTGAAGGAAGTAGTGAATGTGGCTTTTATGGTGACTTCGTTCAAGAGTTTGATTGGATGGTAGGGGAAGTAGTCAACTATTTAGATAAGCATCATTTATCTGATAATACGATTATAGTTGTGACCAGCGACAATGGAGGAATGCTTAATTTGGCAGCTCAAGCCGCATGGGAAGCCGGGCATAGAATAAATGCAAATTTATTAGGATTCAAATTTGACATTTGGGAAGGTGGGCATCGTGTGCCTTATATCATTAAATGGCCTAATCATGTCCAGCCCTCATCTACGTCTGATCAGCTGGTATCTAATATAGATATGTTTGCGACATTAGCTTCGTTGACAGGTTACAAACTATCAGAAAACGATGCTGTTGATAGCTACAATGTATTGGATGCATGGCTTGGTGATCCACAACAAATGATTAGAGATTGTTTTGTAATGTCTTCTAATTCTTCCGAACATATGTCCATCCGAATGAAAGATTGGGTGTATATTCCAAATCAAGGTGGTGGTGGTTGGAATAATGCAAAATGGGGGATATCAAATATTATAGGAGGTGCTAGCGCTGTTTCTCTGACAAAAAAAGTGAATTCAGATATTGTGGATGGCAAAATTAGAAAAGATGCACCGAAATGTCAATTATACAACTTGTCAGAGGATAAGTATCAATCAGTGAATGTTATTCGGCAAAATTCCGGAATAGCAGAAGAATTAAGAAAAGCTTTGGAGAAGGTGAAACGATCAAATAGAACAAGACCCTTGTAAAAGCATTCTATATATGAGCCACTTTAAAAAGTGTATTTTAGTATTTTTACCCCCTCTCTCAGAGTATCTACAGGGTGTTGATTTCTGATAAAAAATCTTTTTAAAGTGGACTCATGTGTTAAATTAAAAAAACATTTTGTATATGAAATATGTGATAAAATATCTCTGTGTCGCATTCTGTTTTATAGTGATAGCTTGCCAACCACATAGAGTTTCAGATAAAAGCAGCAGTGCTTGGAAAGAAACATTATCGGATAAAATTATGATGCTAGGACATCGTAATTGGATTCTTATAACGGATATGGCATATCCGTTACAAACAAAATCTGGAATCAAAACTATTTATGTGGACGATTCTTATGAAGAGGTATTATCTTTTCTGATTGAAATGCTAGACAATGTGCCTCATGTATATGGACATATTTATCAAGACAAAGAATTAAATTATTTGAATGAGGAAATTTGTCCGGGTATAAATAATTTTAGAAAACTTCAGTTTGACTTTTTCCAAAAAGACGACATTAATTACGTTAATCATGAAATAC
>NZ_QSDP01000056.1:0-40787 GCF_003463685.1 Parabacteroides sp. AM58-2XD | reverse complement strand
ACCTCAAAGGTATGATTTCAAATCGTCGCGCCTAAAAAGTAGTATCTAATAGACTATATTTCAATTATTTCAAAGAACTATTTATCCACTTTTACGGGACAGTAATGGTATCTTGTCTCTAACAATATCCTGTAAACAGGAAGGAGAAAAGAAATTTGTTGTGGGCGTTTCCCATAGTTCTATCAATGATAGCTGGCGGAAAGCGATGGTGCTGGATATGCAGGTAAAAGCTTCTGAGTATCCCGGACTGACTCTGCAAATAAAAGATGCCGGAGAAGACAATGACACTCAGATCAAACAGATACGTGAGTTTATCAAACAACGGGTAGACCTTGTCATTATATCTGCCAACGAATCGGAACCGGTCACAACCGCAGCCGTAGAGGCCTTCCGGGCGGGGATTCCTACTATTATAATAGACCGGAAGATTTATTCGGAAGAATATACGACTTTTATCGGTGCGGACAATTATGAGATTGGCCGTGCAGCCGGATTGTTTATCAATTCATTGTTGAAGAAAGAGAAGACAACGATTGTCGAAGTGTGGGGGCGCGAAGGTTCTTCTTCTGCCCGCGACAGACATAACGGTTTTAGTGATGCTCTTATTCATAATGATAATGTGATTCTGAAAACTGTTTACGGACGTTGGCATTCGAAAGAAACAAAAGAGAATATAGCTGCACTTGGCCTGTTTGATGATATTGATATCGTGTATGCACATAACGATGTAATGGCTTTGGCTGCGCGGGAAGCTATTATGGAAATAGATCCGCTGGCAGTAAAAAGGATAAAGTTTATCGGCATAGATGCTTTGCCGGGGAAAGGAAAAGGAATTGAAGCGGTAAGTAACGGCTATCTGACAGCTTCTTTCGTATATCCAACCGGAGGAACTACCGCGATAAAGGTTGCCTGGCAGATACTGAACGGGCAGCCTGTCTCCAAACAATATGCACTGACATCAGCCTGATCGACAAAGAGAATGCCGGTACATTATATTTGCAGACTGAACAGTTGGCTGATTATCAGGAACAGATCGAGAAACAGCGGAATAATCTGGAAGAGATGCTTTCAGAATACCGTTTTTTACAAAATTCAGTCGGTTTGATCCTGTTGTTGCTGGGAGTAGTGGGCCTACTGGCTCTTTATGTAATACACATCTTCCGTAAAGTACAGCGTAAGAACCATGAGTTGAAGCGAACCAATATACAAGTGGAACAACAACGCGAAGAATTGGCTATTGCCAACCGGAAGATCGAACAGGCTACTACCCGCAAATTACAGTTCTTCACAAATGTATCCCATGAGATCAAAACACCGCTGACACTGATACTCGGTCCATTGAATAAGCTATCGAAAGAGTTGCCTCCCGATTCTCCGCTTGCCGATGACATACATATCATAAAGAAGAATGCCGACCGTCTGAAACGTGTTGTCAGCCAGCTGCTCGACTTCCGTAAGGTAGAAAGTAACAAGATGGATATGCGGGTGACGGAAATAGATCTGATTACCTTTATCGAAGATGTCAGTTCCTATTTCGATAATATGGCACAGAGCAAACAGATACAATACTCGTTTCAACACGATGTCTCTTCCGTAATGTTGTGGGTGGATACGGATAAGATGGAAAAGATTCTGGCCAATCTGTTGTCGAATGCCTTTAAATTTACACCCGACGGAGGAACCGTCACAATTCGTTTGCAGGATCATGCGGGATATGTTATCCTTTCGGTAGAAGATAATGGGAAAGGAATCCAGCCGCAGAACCTGTCTTCCGTTTTCGATCAGTTTTTTACCGCCGACCATCTTACCGGGACGGGAATCGGCCTGCACCTGACTCATGAGTTTGTCGGTATGCATAAAGGAAGTATCCGTGTGGAAAGTGAACCGGGGAAACGTACCGTCTTTTTTGTCGAGTTGCCCAAAGGAAAATCTCACTTTGATGAATCCTGTGTGTTTGCCCCTTCCGTGACAGAATTGTCGAGCGGCGTGCTAATCTGGATACCCGTGAAATGGATGAGATTGTGAACCGTACCTACGATTATACGATCCTGATTGTTGAAGACGATCCGGATATTAATGCGTATCTGCAAAAAGAACTGAAGCCGAATTTCCGTATCCTGGCGGCAGAGAATGGTCGGGTGGCAGTGGATATACTGGCAAAAGAAAATGTGTCGCTGGTAATCAGTGACGTGATGATGCCCGAAATGAATGGCTATGAATTGTGTAAGCGGATTAAATCGGATATTGTTTTCAGCCATATACCGGTTATATTGCTCACCGCCCTTTCCGATGATAAACAGCGGATGTATGGTATTGCCAGCGGTGCCGATGAGTTTATCCAGAAACCGTTTAATATTGAAGAAGTAAAACTCCGTATCGTCCGTCTGCTGGAAGAACGTGCCCGGCTGAGGAATGCATTTGCCCAGGAACTTCAATCGCCTGCTGCTTCCGGATTGAAAACGGATAAGGCGGAAAGTATGGACGAATTATTTATGCGCAAGTTCATGGCATTGATTGAGGAATCTTATCCTGATTCAAACTTCAGTATCGAAAAAGCGAGCGAAATGCTTGGCCTGTCGCGTGTGCATCTCTACCGGAAAGTAAAAGAACTGACAGGAGTGACGCCTACCGATTTCCTCCGTAACTACCGTTTGAAGCAAGCCGCTGCCTTGTTGCGTCAGAAAGACTGTAATGTCAATGAGGCCGCTTATGCAACCGGTTTCAGTTCCCCTCCTTACTTCTCCAAATGCTTTAAGGCGGTGTATAATATTACACCAACCGAATATCAGGAGAAAGGATAACACTCGTTACATTTATGTAACGACAATATAAGCCTGTTGAAAATAAACCTTTTATGTAACGAATGTTATCCTTTTTGTAGCATCCGTTATCGTCTGCTTCTGTTTCGTTCCTTAGTTTTGCATCATCAACATAAGGAACAAAAATCTCGTATTACAAAGAATTACTACATCATGGAACAGATGAAGCAACAAAATAAAAAACCGGTAGTGGTCGGTATTGGCGAACTTCTTTGGGATTTGCTTCCCACAGGTAAGACGGCAGGCGGCGCACCGATTAATTTTGTTTACCATGCTTCCCGTTTGGGAGCGGAAGGGTATGCTATCAGTGCCATTGGTGATGATGATAACGGAAGGGATATATTGAGCGAACTGAATAAGTACAAAATTCAGTATTTAATAGAAAAGTTGCCATATCCTACAGGAACGGTACATGTGGATATAGAGGATGACGGTATTCCCCATTATACAATAACGGAACGTGTAGCCTGGGATCATATGTCGCCTACCTCCGATGCAGTAGACCTTGCAGAACGTGCGGATGCTATCTGCTTCGGTGCTTTGGGACAGCGTTGTCAACAATCCCGTGAAACGATTCAGGCTATTCTTTCGTTTGCTCCCGATTCGGCGTACCGGTTGTTTGATATTAACCTGCGACAACATTATTATAATAAGGTATTGATTGAAGAATCTTTGTACTTGGCGAACGTGCTGAAAATGAATGATGATGAAATGTCGGAGCTGAAAAAACTGTTCGGTTTGAAAGGAACCGAAGAAGAGGTGGCTAACTGGTTTATGGAGAACTATAACCTGCGAATGGTTGTTCTGACGGCGGGTGCTGATTACAGTACGGTTTACACCCCCGACGAAGTCTCTACCTTAGCTACTCCAAAAGTGGATGTAGCGGATACGGTAGGAGCAGGAGATGCTTTTTCGGCAGCCTTGGTGATGTCGTTATTGAAAGGGCAGACATTGAGAGAAGCCCACGAATGTGCTGTAAAGATATCGGCTTTTGTTTGTTCCCATAAGGGAGCATGGCCGGCTTACGAATAAGAAATAGAAGATACTCATATATGTATAGGTTAATTGTTTAAGGCAAAAAGATGGTTAGTTTTAGGTTTTTAATTTAGGTTGGTTAAAAGGTCCGGCATTGCCGGGCCTTTTATGTTTTCTCCTTAACACACAAAAAGGGATTATCCCGAAGGATATCCCTTTTCATGTATCGATAATAATGTTTGCCTGTTTTACTAACAGACGTCTTATTAGTATTGTCTTTCCAACAACCAGGCATCCTGGAAATCAGGTGCATATTTAGCTTTGATAGCATCGCGACTGTCGGCAGCATCAGCTTTATCATCGAAGCTGGCAACGATTACACGCAACATGCCTTGTTCGTTTTCACCTAATACAGCGTTGTAGCCTGCATTCTGCATACGTTCTTTCAAAGAGTAAGCATTTGTCTTGTTCTTGAAGCTACCGATAACCACACTGTAACGTTTCAGACGGCTGGCGTCTTCGCCTTGTGCAGCGCTGATTCTTTCCGAGCGAGTCGTTGCTGTAGAAGTTCTGGGTTTGGAAACCGGGGCAACCTCTTCAACAATCTCTTCTTCTTGTTCTACTACCTCAACAGGAGCTGTAGACTCTTTTTCTTTGGCTTGTTCGTAAGCAGCCTTATAAGCACTCTGTTTAGGTTTACATGAGCCGAATGCTAATACCATACTTATAGCGGCTCCAAATAACCAAATCTTATTCATACTGTTCAGTTCTTAAATTACTTGTGCAAAGATATAAATTATATTTACTAATTTCGCACACAGAATATAATATATTATAATGTACATGAATAAATCTATTGCAACAATGGTTATGGCAACATCCGTATTACTAGGTGCTTGTAATCAGGAAGCTAAGAAAGCAGAAGACACAAAGCCAGTTATCGGACGTTCGGAAATCAAGATTGCCGACGGTCGGATGACGCCCGAGGCGCTTTGGGCCATGGGACGTATCGGCGGCATGAATGTTTCGCCCGACGGACAGAAAGTAGTTTACACGGTAGCTTATTACAGTGTACCTCTCAACAGCAGCAACCGTGAAGTGTTCGTCATGAACGCCGATGGTTCTGATAACAAACAGATTACCCACACTTCCTTTTCTGAAAATGAAGCAACCTGGATTAAAGGGGGCACAAAGATTGCTTTCCTTTCCGGCGAAAGCGGAAGCAGCCAGCTTTGGGAAATGAATCCGGACGGAACCGGACGGAAGCAGTTGTCCAATTATGACGGCGATATCGAAGGCTTCGCTTTCTCTCCGGATGAAAAGAAGGTTTTGTTTATTTCGCAGGTAAAGACGGTTCCGAGCACAAAAGACAAGTATCCGGATTTGGATAAAGCCAGCGGTATCATTGTGACGGATTTGATGTATAAGCATTGGGATGAATGGGTAACGACAGCTCCCCATCCGTTTATTGCTGATTTTGACGGAAATAAGGTCGGAAGTCCGATTGATGTGTTGGAAGGTGAACCGTACGAATCACCGATGAAACCTTTCGGTGGTATCGAGCAGCTGGCCTGGAATACGACCTCCGATAAGATTGCATACACTTCCCGTAAGAAGACCGGTAAGGAATATGCTCTTTCCACTAATTCGGATATTTATGTATATGACCTGAATACCAAGCAGACCGTAAATATCAGCGAAGGTATTATGGGATACGATACCAATCCGCAGTATTCGCCTGACGGTAAATATATTGCCTGGCAGAGTATGGAACGCGACGGGTATGAATCGGATCAGAACCGCCTGATGGTTATGAATCTGGAGACGGGCGAAAAGACATTTGTCAGCAAGGACTTCGATTCAAATGTAGACGGTTTTTGTTGGAGTGCCGATGCCCGTACGCTTTACTTTACGGGAGTTTGGCATGGTGAATCGCAGGTATATAAGATAGAACTGGACAACGGTAATAAACTGACTCAGCTTACTTCTGGTACGTATGATTATGATTCAGTGAACTTGCTGGGAGAAAACAAGTTGATTGTTAAGCGCCACTCTATGAGCATGGGCGATGAAATCTATTCTATCGACCTGGCTGATAATAATAAGGTAGCTCAGCTGACTACTGAAAACAAGCAGATTTACGACCAGCTGACTATGGGTAAGGTAGAAGGACGCTGGATGAAGACAACCGATGGTAAGCAAATGTTGACCTGGGTAATCTATCCGCCTAATTTCGATCCTAACAAGAAATATCCGACTTTGCTGTTCTGCGAAGGTGGCCCGCAAAGTCCGGTCAGCCAGTTCTGGTCTTATCGTTGGAACTTCCAGATTATGGCGGCTAACGATTATATCATTGTCGCTCCGAACCGTCGCGGTCTTCCGGGCTTCGGCATGGAATGGAACGAACAAATCAGCGGTGATTACGGTGGTCAGTGTATGAAAGACTATTTCACGGCTATTGATGAAATGGCGAAAGAACCGTATGTGGATAACGATCGTTTGGGTTGTGTCGGAGCCAGCTTCGGAGGTTTCTCCGTTTACTGGTTAGCCGGTCATCATGACAAACGTTTCAAAGCATTCATTGCCCATGACGGTATCTTCAATATGGAAATGCAATATCTGGAAACGGAAGAAATGTGGTTTGCCAACTGGGATATGGGCGGCGCTTACTGGGAAAAGAACAATCCGGTGGCACAACGTACATTTGCCAACTCTCCGCATTTATTCGTAGACAAATGGGATACGCCAATCTTGTGTATCCACGGAGAAAAAGACTATCGTATCCTTGCCGGTCAGGGAATGGCGGCCTTCAATGCAGCCGTGCTACGTGGTGTTCCTGCCGAATTGTTAATCTATCCGGATGAAAACCACTGGGTATTGAAACCGCAGAACGGCGTACTCTGGCAGCGCACATTCTTTGAATGGCTGGATCGGTGGGTGAAGAAATAACAGCCTGCTTGTGCTGGAAGAGTGGCTTGCCTGTGTTGAATTGGCGACACAGGCAAGCCAGCTCGCCAGCCTTATAGTGCTAAACGGATAAGCATCGGCTACTGCAACGATGCCCCTAGTTCCCATAAAACATTTTAATTTTGTATATAAATAGCTATTTACATTAAGATTTCAAAAAGATATTTTCTATCCCGCAAATAATTACTTCTTTTGTCTCCCGATACTAAGAAGTTGATTCATGGCAGGTAGCAGTATTGACATAAAAACGATTGAAGGCTTATGGAATGGAGATCATAAGGCTTTTGAAACGGTATTTCTTACCTATTATAATAAGACGAAAGCTTTTATCTACGGATATGTAAAATCGGAATCCGACGCCGAGGAATTGGCTGAGGACTTATTTGTAAACCTCTGGATCAACCGGCAAGCTATCAACACCGCCAAATCTTTCGACGCCTATTTATATACGATTGCCCGCAATGCCGCTATAAACTACCTCAACCATAAATACATCCATCTGGCTTATACGAATAATTTCCAACCGGATGAAGCCGGTTCTACATCAGAAGAAGATCTTATCGCAAAAGAACTGGGCTTGTTAATCGATGATCTCGTAAACAAAATGCCGGAACAGCGTAAGCAGATTTACATACTCAGCCGCAACGAAGGACTCAGTAACGGCGAAATAGCCGAACGGCTGCATACGAGCAAAAGAAACGTTGAAAGTCAGCTAAGCCTCGCCCTGAAAGAGATTCGTAAAGCTATATTCGCCTTCATCCTTGCTCTGTTATAGTTTCCCCGGTTACGCTGCGCTCCGTCTGCATCGTTATATGAACAACAAACTGTCGTTTAATCGGTCGATCAGGTTGTTTAATCTTTCATCCGGTTTGTTTCCTTTTATCTCTGTGTCGGGAATTGTTTTATCTTCTATATGCAGACTACCGTTAGGATTTAATCCTGCCAATGCCGGGTAACGCACAAGTATACCACTAGCCGGCAACCGTATCACTACCGGATCGCTTCCGATACCGCCACCGGCAGTTGTCTGGCCGGCAACAGTAGCCCAGGAGGTGCTTTGGGCAAAACAAGCAAATTCATCTGCCGCAGAAAAGACGCCTGAATCTGTCAGGATGATTATTTCCCCTTTAAAAGGGATAGGTAAATACGGATAGATGATGGTTGTTTCCTTCGTTACCTTAAATGTTTGTTCTGAAAGTTCCAAAGGTGGTGATATAAATTGTGAAGATACATTTATGGTGACATCACTGTTCAGATAGCGTGAAAAGAATAAACTGTTGTGCCTTCCCTTTTTGATCGCGAAGTAACGCTGGAAGCAGGCGGGTGCATATATCAGCCGTTTCACGATCCCTTCCATCCAGTAAGAGCTGCTCCTTCCTTTATTACCTTGTATATCTATGATGAGATAGTTGTAGTTGCTAATCCTATAAAGAAATTCATTTATTCGCTGAAAATCATCCTCCCGGCTTTCCGGATCGAATGACGATATGTGTAAGATCCCTATCTTACGTGAAGGAATGATCGAATCTTTATACTGTGAATTGTTCTTTGAAACGGTTTCTTTTGTATTACCTTTCTTTAATAATTTACTCCAATACCCCATCTCTTTGTCCGATTGGTTCAATGTATTTACCCAGGGTATATATCCCGGATTTATTAAGCAAGCTTCTCCGTATTTTGTGCGGTAGTGGCTCCAGTACACAGTAGGGGAGAGATCGACTTCTTTGTCATGCAGGTTTTTTACGATGGAGTCGAGCAGCAATATATATTCTTTATTATTCTTTGTGTTGCACACTTTCTTCAGAAAAGAATCCTTTTGAGATAACCACGACTTTCCGTATACACGTTCATACAGGCTGAAATAGGGATAATTGCTTTTTAGTGTTTCTACCAGAAAGAGAAAGTCCTTCTCTTTTTCTGTTGACGTTAATTCTCTGACTTCCTGAGATAGTCCTATTTGCGCGATACATGCAAATAGCCATATGAATATACTTTTCATTCTTCTTTTTCTTATTATTATTAAAATTCCTGTCCGATAATAAAGTGAGGATGCCAGCCTCCTCTTTTTCCATTTACCTTATCAAATCCGTAAGCCATATCGATACCCATCAAACCGATCATCGGCAGGAAGATACGTGCACCTACACCCACAGAACGTTTCAGATCGAACGGATTAAAACTCTTCAAATCCTTCCAGGCGTTACCGGCTTCTGCAAAAACCAATCCGTAGATGGTAGAAGACGGTTCCAGCAGGAACGGATAGCGCAACTCCATTGCTAAACGAGAGTAGGCATACCCGTATGAACTGTAACCAGCGTTACCGGCAATACTTCCGTTTTCATACCCTCTCAAACCAATCGTTTCGGTAGCATAGGTGCTGGAGTATCCGCTCATGCCGTCGCCACCCATGTAGAAGGTTTCAAACGGTGAACGTTTATGGCTGTTGTATGATCCCAGGAATCCGTATTCAACACGTGTCATTAATACCGGCGTACGCTTCACCGCTACCGGAGCCAATGGAGAGAATAGCTTTGCTTTGAATTTCCATTTATGATACTCGATAAACTTAAACTTATTCGGGTCGCTATCACTCATGCTGGTATAATCCTTTCCATCCCATAAAGAATAAGGGGGAGTTGCGCTTACCGACACCGAAAATTGCGAACCGTGACGAGTGTACAACGGGTTGTCGATCGAGTTGCGCTGCAACATCAATTCCAGATTGACATTATGGCTGGTACCGTTCTGCACGAGAAAGTAGGCCCAGTCGTGCATAATATACATCTGATAATTCAATGTTGCCATGAACTGAAAGTAGTCGTCCGGCCAGTTTAGTCGTTTACCGTAACCGACAGCAACACCAAGCATCATGATCGACTTATCCGGGTCGTAGGCCAGTTCGTAGTTGTTGTAGTTATTGCCATAGCCGTACATATTACCGTAGCCGCTGCCATAACCGGGATAATAACTACCGTAATTCGACAGATTGTTATTATAGTAGCTACTACTGATATCTGTTTGTTTGGAAAAGTAGGCACTTACAGAAAGCGTATTCGGTCGTCTTCCACCAAACCACGGATCCATAAATGAAATACTGTATGCCTGATAATAACGTCCATTGGTCTGGCCGCTCAATGTCAATGTCTGTCCTTCCCCCTGCGGATGATACCTTTATATGTCTTCGGGTTCAGAAAGTTCTTCATGGAGAAGTTGGTAAACTTCAGACTTAGCTTACCGATCACCCCTGTCTGTCCCCAGCCGGCTGAGAACTCGATCTGGTCGTTTGCCTTGGAAGTCAGGTTATACTGTATATCTACCGTTCCGTTCTCCGGGTCGGGCAGCGGTTTGGGATCCATATTCTCCGGGTCGAAGTGTCCCTTCTGTGCAATTTCACGGACTGAACGCATCAGATCTTCACGACTGAACAACGTGCCCGGCTTGGTACGCAGCTCACGACGCACGATATCTTCATACAAACGGTCGTTGCCATTAATGATTATACGGTTGATAGTCGCCTGCGGGCCTTCCTGAATACGAACTTCCAGCGAGATAGAGTCGTTATCCACATCCACTTCCACCGGGTCGGCACTGAAGAAGATGTAACCGTTGTTGTAATAAATGTTAGACACGGCGTCTTCGTCCAACGACAAACGCTCGTTGAGTTTCTTTTGGTTGTAAACTTCCCCCGGCTTCATACTCAGTATCGCTTCCAGATAATCGGAATCATATTGTGTATTACCTACGAAACGAATATCTTTCAGGTAATATTTGTTGCCTTCTTCCAGTTTCAGAAAGATATCTACTAGCTTCTCATTATAATTAACAACACTGTCTGAGAGTAAGACGGCATCACGATAACCTTGTTCGTTATATTTGGCGATGATGTTCTGTTTATCCTTCTCATATTCTTCGGAGGTAAACTTTTTCGTGCTGAAGGCTTCCAGTATGCTGCTTTTCCAGTCGTTCGGGAGGCTGAATTTCTCGTTTGTTTTCTTCATCGCCTTCTTCAGCACTCCGGTAGTCAGCGCTGTATTTCCTTTGAAGTAGATACGGTGAATCTTTGTCTTCTCGTTTTTATTGATATTGATATCGACAATCACTTCGCTTTCTTTCGACAGATCGTCGCGCTGAACGATATCCACATCTACGTTCTTAAAACCTTTGCCGTCGAAAAATTTCTGAATAACAATCTTTGCCCTATCCATCAGGTTAGGAGTTACCTGGAAGCCCTTCTTCAAGCCCAGCCTGGCTTCAAGGTCTTCCCGCTCTCCTTTCTTGATGCCATGATAATTTACTTCCGATATACGGGGACGTTGTTTCAACCGGATTTCCAGCCAGACATCGTCGCCTTCTAGCTTAGTTGCCAGTATCTTTACATCCGAAAACAATCCATGTTTCCAAAAACGCTTTACCGCTGTTGTAATTTCATCGCCAGGGATTGTCACCATGTCGCCTACCGACAGCCCGGAGAAGCCTATTAACACGAAATCATCATAATTCTTAATACCCGTCACCTTAATATCGGCAATCTTATACCGTTTGGGATGATTATAAGATATTTGTACTTTTGTTTTGGCTATTGAGTCATTTTGTGCACATACAGTTTCGTTAGAAAAAAGCATCAGCAAGAAGGTAATAGTGAATAATATCTTCATATCAAGCATTCATTTTAGTTTCGTTTCTTTTGTTATTGTCTATTAATATACAAACTGGAGGACAAAAGCTCAATAAGAAAAGTGCATTGTTATCAAAAAACAGTGGGGGGATTTGTGCGTGAGGAAACAATAGGAAAATCATATTCCCACTCGTATGGGGAAAAATCCCCACTATGATGGGGAAGTATTCCCACTTATGTGGGGGATTTTCCCCACACTATAAAAATAACTGGGGATATTTATGAAATATTCATTTTCTTACTGAGTTTTCCTCCCTTTAATTGTATATTATAAAAAGTAATCAAATGGAGAATAGTAATATATCGCGAATCGTCCGGCAATATCTAAGCAAACGCTTTCCGAAGGAAACTGAAGAAAGGATTCAGCGGTGGATTATTGCTGATAAGCACATGAAAGAGAAAGAGGAAGCCTCGTTGGCCTATTGGACTGAGTTGGAAACGAAAATCACCCCGGATACGTATGCTGCTTTGAAGCGTGTCAACAGCCGAATCGGATATTCCGAAAGGCAACCGGCCGATACCCTATTCTATAAAAAAGCACTTCGGATTGCAGCTGTACTCATACCTCTGTTTCTGATTACCGGCGGATACTTCTATTATACGCAGCATAAACTGACAGAGATTACCGTGGCTTACGGAGAAACCAAACATCTATTCCTGCCCGACAGCTCTGAAATATGGATTAATGCGGGTTCAAACGTAAAGTTTCCGAAAACATTTACCGACGACAGTTTGCGACAGGTCTATCTGGAAGGAGAAGCCTATTTCTCCGTAAGAAAGAACCCGGCTCAACCTTTCATTGTGAAAACAGAACAACTCTCGGTAAAAGTACTTGGCACGAAATTCAATGTCAAAGCCTATCCGGACGATGAATGCATAACTGCAACACTGACAAGCGGAAAAGTAGAAGTCAGCCCCCAATCACAAGCCCCCCAAACCCTTGCGCCCAACGAGCAACTAATTTATAATATCAAGACTTCCGTATTGAATATTGAAAAGGTATCACCGGCAGAAACCGATGCCTGGCTTTCCGGACAAATCTTATTCATCAATTCCTCTTTCGGAGAGATGATACAGACGTTGGAAAGGCATTTTAATGTTACGATTGATGATAAAACAGCTATCTCGGCATCTAAGCAATATACTGTTAAATTCCTGAAAGGTGAAACACTGGATGAAATACTCAATGTGTTGAAGGATGTTGTCGGTTTTACCTATCGACAGCAAGGTGCAACTATCGTATTAAGTAAACAATACAAATAAAACCTGATGGATCGGATCAAATCAAGACGGTTTTACCGGATTATCGTTTTCTTATCTCTTGTTTTCCATTCTTTCGTGAGCATCGCTCAGAACAAAGGAAAAACAATCTCTATACAAAACAAAAGCATATCCGTCAAAGAAGCTCTCGCCGCTATCGAACGACAAACAGGTTACAGTATCGCTTATGAACAAGCGGCTTTAGACCTGAATAAAATGGTCCGCCTCTCACTCAAAGAGGCAGATGTCGATCAGGCTCTGGCAGAAATATTGAAAGACGGACAATACACTTATCGGATAAAAGGGTATCATATCATTTTATCTCCGGGAAAATATGCCGGCCGGCAAAAAGAAACAAACAGGTTCGTGCAGTCGATACGAGGAGTCGTCACTGATTCCAAAAGCAATACTCCGATCGAGTATGCGACAGTAAGTATTTTAGGTAAACTCTCCCTGGGGGCTGTTACCGATAGTCTGGGCTGCTTCCATATGAAAGAAGTGCCTGTCGGACGCTATGACATACAGATATCCTATATGGGGTATAATACCCATATAGTCAATGAAGTACTTGTAACTTCCTCCAAAGAAATACAATTGGATATATCGTTGAACGAAAACATTCATCTTCTCAGTGAGATCGTCGTGCATCCCGAAGTGAAGAAGTCTGAAACGGTTAATCCGATGGCTATCACCGGAGGACGCATGATAAGTATGGAAGAGGCAAGCCGTTTTGCCAACGGCTTCGATGACCCGGCTCGTCTGAGTTCCGCCTTTGCGGGTGTAGCCGGCGAAGTAGGAACAAATGCCGTTGCCATCCGGGGCAACTCTCCGCAATATACGCAATGGCGACTGGAGGGTGTCGAGATTCCCAATCCCACCCATTTTGCTGATCTCTCCGGTTTGGGTGGTGGTTTTCTTTCGGCATTGAGTACGCAGGTGATCGGTAATTCTGACTTTTATAACGGAGCTTTTCCGGCTGAATATAACAATGCTCTTTCGGGAGTTTTCGATATGCATATGCGTAACGGGAATAACCGGGAGTACGAACATGCCTTTCAGGTCGGATTAATGGGTATCGACCTGGCATCGGAAGGCCCGGTCAATAAGAAGCAGGGTAGTTCTTACCTCTTCAACTATCGCTTCTCGACGACTTCACTTGCAACGAATGGCAGTGCTAATCTGAAATATCAGGATGTATCATTCAAGCTGCATTTCCCGACTTCGAAAGCCGGGACATTTTCTATCTGGGGACTGGGATTAATAGACCGGAATAAAGCGGATGCAGAAGATCCTTCTGACTGGGAAACACAAGCCGACCGGCAATCGGCTAGAAACAACCTCGAAAAACTGGTCGGGGGAATTACTCATACCTATTTCCTCGACCGGAATACTTACCTGCGTTCCTCCTTGTCTGCCACTTATTCCCAAGATCATATATTGGCCGATCAACAAATCCCGGACGGCAACTCTGTACATGTCGGAGATATTCAAAACCGGAAATGGGATATCCTATTCAACGCATACATCAATAAGAAGTTCAGCCGTGCACATACCAACAGAACCGGTATTACAATTACAGGGTTGAATTACGATCTCGATTACAAGATCAGTCCTAATTTTGGTTTGAATAAGCCCATGGAGCAGCTTTCAAAAGGGAAGGGTAAAAGTATGGTTCTTTCGGCTTTCAGCAGTTCGGTGATCGACATAAACCGCCGTATAACGGTCAGCCTGGGAATTACTTCTTCTTATTTTGCACTCAATAACAACTGGTCTTTGGAACCGCGAGCCGCCCTGAAATGGAAACCGGCTGCCCGGCATTCTTTCTCCCTAGCCTATGGCCTGCATAGCCGTAGAGAAAGGCTTGATTACTATTTTGTTGAACGGAACGTCGAAGGGCAATCTGCCTCTAACAAATATCTGGACTTCTCGTATGCGCATCATGCCGGACTCAGCTACGACTGGACTGTCAAACCGAATCTGCATGTGAAGATAGAACCTTATTATCAATATCTATATAACATTCCTGTCGAGGATCATACCTCTTTCTCCCTGATTAATCTTCAGGATTTCTACCTGGATAGAGTTTTGACAAATAACGGTTCGGGTAAGAACTACGGCGTCGATGTAACGCTGGAACAATACATGACAAACGGATTTTACTACATGCTGACCGGTTCTCTTTTCAAATCAAAATATAAAGGAGGCGATAATATCTGGCGGAATACAAGGATGGACAGAGGTTTCCTGTTGAATGCGCTTGCCGGAAAAGAGTGGATGGTAGGTAAACAGAATATGTTTAATATAAACGTTCGCCTGTTCTTTCATGGCGGCGATCGTTATACGCCTGTCGACGAAGAAAGATCGAATGAAGAGCAGGATGTCCTGTTTGACGAAACGAAAGCTTTCAGCAGGAAATTCAGTCCGGTACTGAACGGGGATGTATCGCTCAATTACAGAATAAACAAACGAAAGTTATCTCATGAATTCTCGTTGAAAATGCTCAATGTCGGGATGCGTACCGGTATGCATTATTATGAGTATAACGAGAAAACTAACAAGATCAAAAGAGAAAAGGGAACCGGTTTGATCCCCAACATCAGTTATAAGTTGTATTTCTAGCTATTTATCCGTATTTGCATAGTGAAATCAGGAACCAGATTTGGTGAAGGCGTAAAGATAATACAATTTATTGAACCTTCTCCAAAATAATATTCCTAGCGTAGTCAGGCTGACAGGAAAACCGCACCAGATACCTATCGCTCCCCAGTCAAGAATGAATCCGCAGATGTATCCGATCGGCAAAGCCAGCCCGAAATGACAGAAGAAAGCCCTGTAAGCCATATACTTCACATCGGCTATGCCGCGTAGTGCATTGGCAAACAGTATTTGTAGTCCGTCTCCGAACTGATACAGGATAACCGACCACGACAGAAGGGAAACCATTGCCACCACATCATGTTCGGGAGTAAACAAATATCCCATGTTTTTATGGAAGGCGAGGATGAACAGGACAAACAGAACAGCCACTCCCATAATCAGATGTAATCCGGCAAAAGAAGCCTGACGGATATTCAGCCAGTCACTGTATCCTTTGAATACACTTACGCGAATTGTAACGGCGGCAGCTATCCCGTAATAGACCATGAATCCGAGTGTCGTGATTACGCCTAACACCTGATGGGCGGCCAGTGCGGTGCTCCCGATCCATCCCATCATAATAACACTCAGACTGAATGAACCCGTTTCAACCCCCATTAACAATCCCACCGGAAAGCCTAAACGTATCAGGTTGGAGAGGTTCAGGCGGTTAACGACTCCGTTTTTGAATCCGGTCAGGAACTCTTTATATTTTTCCCTTCGGGCAAATAAAACGCAGAAAACGATAAATGTAAGGATACGACTGACAAGTGTGGAGATACCTGCCCCGGTCAGTCCCATCTCCGGAACTCCGCATTTTCCATAGATAAGAAAATAGTTCCCTATAATATTCAATACGTTCGCCCCGAGCATGATCCACATCGGAGTAACCGTATCGGTCGTACCGTCGCTGAACTGCTTAAACGAATTGAACAGCATGGCGAATATCACCGAGAAAAGCTGTAAGATATAGTAGGGAACGATATATGGCATCAACTCTTCCGGCTGTTTTAAAATATCGATGTTCAACAGGAGCAGGAGCATCAAAGTACTTAACAATACCCCGACGATGAAGTTGATAAAAAGACTGTTCTTCAATGTCTCTCCGGCTTTGTGATATTCCTTGTTGGCATGCAAACCGCCGATAATGGGAGTGAGGCCGTATGAGAAACCCATCCCGAAGATAAAAGCCAGGTTAAAGAAGTTATTGACAAAAGAAGCGGCGGCCAGTTCAGCTGTGCTGTGATGTCCCACCATGATGTTGTCGGCAAAACCGACAATAATAATGCCCAGCTGCCCCAACATGATCGGGACACCCAGACGGATTGTTTCTTTATAATGTTCTTTGTAAGCAGAGAGTTGTATCATTGCATTCTTTTAGTCGGTTCATCAGCATAAAAGAGTGGTAAGTATCTGATGAGTTTTCAGAAAGAGGTAGGTCTAATTTAATTTAGAGGTAGGTCTAAATTGAATTACACGTACCTCTAAATTGATTTAGACCTACCTCTAAATATAAAAACATTGGATATTCTCCGGAAAGATGTTGTGTATTTTCCGGAAAAGGATCGTATTAAATTATTTCCACTGATTCGATAACCACATTTTCCAACGGGCGGTCCTGGCGGTTGGTCTTTACGTTCTGGATGGCGTCCACTACGTCCAGTCCTTCTACCACTTCGCCGTATACCGTATATTCGTTATCCAGAAAAGGAACACCGCCGATTGTTTTGTAAACTTCGCGCTGTTCCGGAGTCAGCTTGGCTTCCTCTTTGCGCTTTTCAGCTTCCAGTTCTGTTTTTCCGATCAAGGTATCACGGATGATGGCCAGTTCGGCTTTGTCGCCACTTTGGTAGGCAGCTTTGATTTTCGCTGCATTTTCTTTTTGCAGACGGGCGAAAATAGACTGTTTCAGGCGGCCTTCTTTCTGTTTTTCCATCTGGGCCAGTTCGCTGTCGGAATAAACTTTTCCGGTTACGATATAGAACTGGGAAGCGGAAGATTCTCTTTCCGGATTCACTTCATCGCTAGTACGGGCTGCTGAGAGTGCTCCTTTTTGTGGAAATATTTCGGATAAACGAATTCGGCAGGGACCGTATATCCCAGGTCGCCGGCACCCAGTTGTTTGTTCATCGGAGCATCTTTAGAGGTGACATCGCCACCCTGAATCATGAAATCCTTGATGACACGGTGGAAAAGCAGGCCGTTGTAAGTGCCTTCCTTTACCAGCTTGATAAAGTTGTCGCGGTGTTGCGGTGTTTCGTTGTATAATTTTAGTTTGATGTTACCCAGGCTGGTCTTCATCAGAACCTGTGTTTCGTTTGTTTCCATTTTTCGTTTCGTTTAATGATTATTTATCGACAATCGTCATTGTCTTGATCTTTATATTCTTTAACGGCCTGTCGTCCTCATTTGTTTCGACAAACTGGATTTTATCGACAACTTTCATGCCTTTTATTACTTCGCCGAAGACGGTGTAGGTCCCGTCCAGGTGGGGAGCGCCCCCTTCAAGCATATAGGCTTCCCGTTGTTCGGGAGTAAAGGTTTTATTATCTTTTTCCTCCATCTTGTCCAGTTCCATTTCCGTATAGAATTTTCCGGTAACGATGTAGAACTGTGTACCCGATGAGGCGCGTTCCGGATTCTCGTCGTCGCTGGTACGGGCGGCACAGAGCATACCGCGTTTGTGGAAATATTTCGGATAGACGATCTCTGCCGGGATGGTGTAACCCGGGTCGCCGTCCCCCAGATGCTGTTCGATAGGTGCATCTTTCGAGTTGATGTCTCCGCCTTGTACCATGAATTGTTTGATGACACGGTGGAACAGGAGGCCGTCGTAGCGCTTCTCTTTCACATTTTTGATAAAATTATCCCTGTGCTGGGGCGTGTCGTTAAATAACTTCACTTTGATCTTTCCCATGTCGGTATCGATCTGGACAAGGGTCTCAACTTCCTGCGCTTGCAAATGAAGGGATGACAATAATCCGATTAGGAGTAAACCTATAGCAAACAGCTTTTTCATCTTCGTTTTATTTTGTTATTAAGGCAACAAAAATAGTTACTTTTAGTCGTTAACGCAACCTTTTAACACAACCTTTTCATGCAATGCTTGTTCCTTACTGGTAAAACGTCTAAACAAAACACATTTATGAAAGCATTTGTTAAAGGAGCAGCTTTGTTGCTCGGGGTCGGACTGTTATCCACCCATGCTCAGGCTCAGAAAGTGATCATTAAAGATGAGGAGCCGAATTCAATCCTGTTTATTTCCCGTGATAAGGCGGGTGATGAAATTATCCGGATACTGAACGAAACCCAGAATCAGCGTTTCCATGAACCGGGCATTCCCCGTTTCCTGCTGACCGACCGTAAGGGGCGTTTCGCTCTCGGTATCGGAGGATACGTGAAGGCAACAGCCGAATATGATTTTGGCGGTATCTCCAAAGATATTGATTTCTATCCCGCACTGATCCCCAACAAAGGTGCGTCGCATGTCAGAAACCAGTTCCAGATGGATGCAACAACCAGCACGGTCTTCCTTAAACTGGTGGGACACACCAAACATTTGGGCGACTTCGTTGTCTATACGGCCGGTAATTTCCGTGGAAACGGTAAGGGCTTTGAACTGAGAAATGCGTATGCTTCCTTGCTGGGATTCACACTCGGATATGACTATGGTTCGTTTATGGACCTGGCGGCTATTCCTCCGACGATCGACTTTGCCGGTCCGAACGGGATGGCGATTTATCATGCTACCCAGTTCCGTTACGAACGTTCGTTCGGGAAGGATGGAAAGCCGGTGTCGGTGTGGAAATGCCGGTGGTGGACGGACTGACCAATGATAACCTGAGTATCGGTTCGCAACGCATGCCGAACTTCCCCGCCTATCTGCAATATGGCTGGAACTCTAAGAGCCATCTGCGTGCCGCCGCTATCGTCAGAAGTATGACCTATGATAACCTGGTTGCCAATAAAGCCGAATCGGAAACAGGCTGGGGCGTGTTGCTCTCCACCACATTCAACCTTTGCAGCAAAGTACAGGTGTACGGACAAGGTGTTTACGGTCGGGGTATCAGCCAGTACATGAACGACTTGAGTAATCTGAATGTGGATATTGTTCCCGATCCTGACAAAGCCGGACGTATGCAGGTTCTTCCGATGATGGGATGGTATGCCGGCCTGCAATACAATATTACTCCGAATGTGTTTGTTTCGAGTACTTACAGCCAGTCACGTTTGTATAGTGAAAACGATTATCCGTCGACTCCTTCCGAACAATACCGCTACGGACAATATCTGGTAGCCAACCTGTTCTGGAATATCACTCCCGACTTGCAGGTCGGTGCCGAATATCTGAGAGGATGGCGCACGGACTTTAACGACCAGACTCGCCATGCCAATCGTCTGAATCTGGCAGTACAGTATAGTTTCTAGTCGAACGGACAAAACCGTTAAAAGTCAAAGCGCCTCTTTGTCGTGTTGCTTTTTTGTATACCTTTGTGGTTATTGAGGGATAATTAAAGAGGCAATATGAATTTTCAGATGAGGCAGCTTGCGATTCTATCGCTGCTATTGTTATTATCAATATATGCGAAAGGAGAGAATACTCCGGTTGTATCTGCTCGGGATGCGGCCGGAGCATTCCCTTTTGAAAAGAAAGTTACCGGACGGGTTGTTGATTCCGGCGGTAAACCGTTAGCGGGAACAAATGTGGTGGAAGAAGGCACGACAAACGGTGCCGTAGCGGATGCGGGAGGTAATTACTCGCTGTCAGTGGGAGAAGAGGCTACATTGATCTTCTCTTTTATCGGTTATAAAACCAAACATATTCCTGTCCGCGAACAGCAATATCTGGAAGTCGTGTTGGAAGAAGATGTATTATTTCTGGATAATATTGTCGTAACCGCCCTGGGTATAAAAAGAAAAGAAGCCTCGCTGACCTATTCCGTCGAACAGGTTGATGGTGAGGAACTGAACCGGGTGAAAGACCCGAATATGATTAATACGCTTGCCGGAAAAGTAGCGGGGGTACAAATAAACAAGGCTGCTTCCGGCCTGGGCAGTTCTTCTAAAGTCCTGATGCGTGGCATCCGCTCGGTGGTAGGTAACAACCAGCCTTTGTATGTCATAGACGGTGTCCCTATTCTTAATTCTGCCAATGAACAGGCTTTTTCCGCTATTGGCGGTACTGCCGATGCCGGAAACCGTGATGGCGGTGACGGTATCTCTAATCTGAATCCCGAAGACGTTGAAAGTATCAGTATCCTGAAAGGCTCGCCGGCAGCCGCCTTGTATGGTAGCCAGGCGGCTAATGGCGTTATCCTGATTACAACGAAGAAAGGCAATCCGGATATCCGTAAGATATCCTTTTCAACCAGCCTGATGTTTGATAAAGCCTTTTGCCTGCCGGAGTTCCAGAACGAATACGGGGTGTCCGACAACGTGGAAAGCTGGGGAAAGAAAGCCGACTTGCCGGTATATGATAATGCGGGCGGATTCTTCAAGACTGGTCTGACCTCTATCTCTTCTTTTTCCGTAAGTGCAGGTAACAAGAAATACCAGACTTATTTCTCCTATGCCAATACAACGGGAAAAGGTATCATCGAACATAACAGCCTGTCAAAACATAATATATCTCTCAGAGAGACGGCTTTCCTGTTTGACGACCGTCTGAAGCTGGACGGAAGTGCTTCATTCCTGCGGCAAACAACGAAGAACCGCAATCCCAGCGGTGGCTTCTATATGAATTCGCTGGTGGGACTTTATCGTTTCCCGCGAGGTGTGGATATATCCGAATACAAGGAGAACTTTGAAGTATGGAACCCGTCCCGGAACCTTAACGAACAGAACTGGCATTCCGATACCCAGGATTTTGAACAGAACCCGTATTGGGTCACAAACCGTATCCGGAGCAAAGATTCCCGTACCCGTACGATCCTGTCGCTGAATGCCGAACTCAAAGTGACGGACTGGTTTAAGATACAGGCACGCGGCAGCCTCGACTATCTGTCGGATAAGGTGCGTCAAATGTTTTATGCCTCCACAGCCCCGGCTTTGTCCGGTCAGAACGGCAGGTATATCGAGGCGGATTATCAGGAGACACTTTTGTACGGGGATATTATCGGTTCCTTTGAAAAGAAATTCGGACAGTTTTCCCTGAACGGAGTGATAGGAGGGAGCATCAACGACAAGCTGGTGAACTCTCTGCGTTATGATTCGAAAACTGCATCATTGAAATATGCCAATGTGTTTAATGTGGCGAATATCATTATGGACGGTTCAGCTTATATCGACCAGCAGATCGATGCCCACCGTCAGTTGCAGTCGCTGTTTGCTACTGCGCAGGTCGGTTACAAGGACATTTTCTTTCTCGACCTGACAGCCCGGAACGACTGGTCGAGTACGCTGGCCTTTACTCCGAATGAAAAGAAAGGCTTTTTCTATCCGTCGGTAGGCGGGGCCTGGGTGATGAGCAAGATGTTCCGGTTGCCGGAATTTATTTCTTTTGGCAAGCTGAGAGCCGTATGGAGCAAGGTCGGTAACGACATACCTTTATATATAACAAACCCAGTTTCGCATGTGGGAGCCGGTGGCGAAATAGAATATGCCGATTCCGCCCCGTTTGAAAATATGAAACCCGAAATGACAACTTCGGTGGAGCTGGGTACGGAATGGCGTTTCCTGAACGACCGTATCAGTTTTAGCGGGACGTATTATAAAACGAATACCCGTAACCAGTTCTTCAAACTCCCCGCCAAGTCGGGAGACAAATATGCTTATCGTTATGTCAATGCAGGAGATATCCAAAATATCGGTTGGGAGGTCAGTGCCTCCGCATTGCCGGTTGTCGGTAAAGATTTCGAATGGAAATCGTCGCTGAACTATTCGACCAATAAAAATAAAGTGGTCCGGTTGCATGAAGAATTGCCAGTCTTTATTTATGGTCCGAGAGGTTTCTCTTCCAGCTATGCAATGAAGCTGGTGGAGGGCGGCTCTTTCGGGGATATCTATGGGAAAGCATTCCGCCGTGATGAGAACGGGCATATCCTTTATGAAACGGAAGGTGGCAAAAAAGGTCTGCCCCAGGTGGAAGGCGAAGGAAACCTGATTAAGGTTGGAAATGCAAATCCCAAATTCACAATGAGCTGGAACAATACGTTTGCTTACAGGAACCTGTCTCTTTCATTTCTGATAGACAGCCGTTTTGGTGGTGAAGTCTTGTCGCAGACGCAGGCCGATATGGATATGTTCGGCGTGACTCAGGTAACGGCTGATGCCCGTAATGCCGGCTTTGTCATGCTGGAAGGAAACAGGATAGAAGATGTAAAAAGCTTTTATAAAAATGTAGTGGGAGGACGTGCGGGAGTAACCGAATATTATATGTACGATGCGACCAATATCCGTCTGCGTGAATGTTCGCTCGGCTACGCTTTGCCCGGGAAATGGTTGGAGGCGACGAAGGCTATCAGGCAGGTTCACCTGGCTTTCACTGCCCGTAATCTCTTTTTCCTTTATAAGAAAGCCCCTTTCGACCCTGATTTGATTCTTTCAACGGGAAATGATAACCAGGGAATAGAGGTTTACGGTATACCGACCACCAGGAGTTTTGGTTTCAGTGTAAAATGTGATTTTTAATTCAGGAGTATGCAGATGATAAACAGAAAGATAGCAACCTTCCTTTTTATTCTTTTCCTGGTTTTCCCATCCTGTACGGGACATTTCCAGGAGATGAATACAGACCAGTCCGGAATCACCGATGAGGATATGACTGTCGATTTCAATAATCTGGGTATTCCGTTGGGAATCATTCAGCAGGGAATCTATTTCAATTATGATTTCGGAAAGGGAAAGAACTGGCCTTACCAGATTATGCAGAATCTGAATGCCGATATGTTCAGCGGGTATATGCACGATTATAAACCCCATAACGGTGGAAGCAGCAATTCCGATTATAACTTGCAGGACGGTTGGAATGGTACGAACTGGGGATATACCTATGCCTATATCCTTCCTCAGATAGATAAACTGGAAGACTCTACCCGTGTCAATTACCCGGAAGTCTACGCAATAACGAAGATTCTGAAAGTGGAGGTCATGCACAGAATATCCGATATGTATGGTCCTGTCATATATTCTACATTCGGAAACGACGACGGTGTTTATTCTGCCGATACACAAAAAGAGGCATATGATGCTTTCTTCCGGGACCTGGATATAGCGGTCGGGTTGATAACCGAACATCTCCGGAGCAAAACGATTGCTCCCGACCTTTCGGATTTTGATATTCTGCTGGACGGAAACTACACTTCCTGGCTGAAGTTTGCCAATTCATTACGGATGCGCCTGGCGATACGGATAGCAATGGCCGATCCTGAAAAGGCCCGCAATGAATTTCTGAAAGCGTTCCATAATCCTTACGGAGTTTTCGAAACGGTAAAAGACCGGTTGGTCGTTTCAATCCGGAACGGTTATCAGAATCCGTTGGGAGAAATAAACCGGATATGGAATGAAGTCTATATGAACGCATCCATGGAATCTGTTTTGAATGGTTACGAAGACCCTCGCCGTGAGTTCTTTTTTGAGCCCTGTGCGGAAGACACCGGAGAAACGGTTCTGCATGGAAAATACAAAGGAATACGGCAGGGTACCTGTTTTTCTCATTTATTATATGCATCTCATTCGAAGATATATGTGAATAAATCGACCGAACCCATATTGATGACTGCCGCCGAAGTCTGGTTTTTACGTGCCGAAGCTGCATTGAGAGGCTGGACGACGGAGAATGCCGGGGATAACTATCGCCAGGGAGTATCGACTTCATTTATCCAGTGGGGAGCAGGCGGTCTGGAGGATTATCTTCAGTCTGAACGCATCGGTGCAGATTATATAGATGCTTTTGACACTTCCAACAATATAGAAGCCCGATGCAAAGTCTCTCCCAAATGGATGAAACGGCCCCAAATGAAATCAAACTGGAGAAAATCATCACCCAGAAATGGCTGGCGGTTTTCCCGGAGGGTTGTGAAGCCTGGGCGGAACAGAGGCGTACCGGCTATCCCCGTCTTTTCCCTGTGAAAATAAATAACAGTAAAGACGGTTGTATCGATACGGAAATTATGATCCGGCGTCTAAACTTTCCTGCCGATCTGATCGATACGGATATCCCGCTTTACAACTCGCTTGTGAAGGCTTTGGATGGTCCCGATCATGCCGGGACAAGAATATGGTGGGATAAGGGGAGAAACTTCTAAAATATTAATATGTGTTAAATAAGAGCGAGGCACCCCTAGATAGGAAAGTGTTGTGTGTATCCTTTATAAACGAACCTGAAAAAGGTACTATTATTAAGGAAACATATGCAAGACACAGTAATCATATCTCTTCTTCAGAAGTACATAAAAGATCAATGTACGGAGCAGGAGTTGCGTACTTTACTTCAATGGTTGAAGTCTCCGGATAACCATATTGATCTCGATTTGGTTGTTCAACCGCTTTGGGATGCAATAGATAAGGATATGTCTCATCCGAATGAAGAAAGAGAAAATGAACTGCGCCGGGAAGTTTCTTCCTTGTTATCTGAAATAAAACAAAAGAATAAGTTTACTTCTAACTCCAGAGTTAGAAGTAAAAACCGTTTATACGGTTTTTACAGGGTTGCAGCTATTTTAATTCTAGCTTTCAGTGTGACGTTAGGTTTACTGAAAGTCCTTGATCGTCCGCAACCGGTTGTTACTTATGCGGAAAAAATGTCTGCGAAAGGTGAAAAGAAAAGTTTACTTCTGGCAGATGGTACTAAAGTAATCCTTAACTCTGATACAAAACTAATAATCCCCAGCAATTTTAATAAAGAGGAACGTATTATAGAGATGGAAGGAGAGGGATTCTTCGATGTGACTCCTAATCCGGATAAACCTTTCATTATAAGAAGTGGAGAAGCCCAGGTAAAAGTATTGGGTACCTCTTTCGATTTTAAATCTTATAAAGAAGATGAATTCATTAAGCTGACGGTGTCGACAGGAAAAGTCAGAGTAAATGTTGCCGACCAAGATCTCCAACTGGCCGTTTCACCGAATGAACATCTTTCAATCAATAAAATAGATGGAAATGTCCGTAAGGAAAGCATAGAGGAAAATAACTATATAAAATGGATACATGGTTCTTTATATTTTAACAAAGAACCGATCCGTGAAGTAATCAAAACAATCAATCGTACATATAACCGGAAAGTGATTCTGCAATGTCAAAATTGTGATTATCGCATAACTGGTACTCATGATAACAAGAGCATTGAGGCTGTTATTGAAGCTATCTGTTTTACAACAGGACTTCGAAGTAAACGTGAAGGAGGTAATATTATATTATATGAGAAACATTAAAGTCTAACACTAAAAAAAATAGAATGCCTATGATAAACATTTGATAGTAACGTATATGAAAAAAGCAGTAGTGCTGCTACACTACTGCCTTCACTAAATTTCAGCAGAAACCTTTAAAACAGTATTGAGCCACTGGGTTGTAAGGTGTTTCTGCCTGTCTTAACAAACATCATTTATTAAAACATTACAAATGTATGAATTATAATCTAATCTATAACAAGACTCTTATGCGAACTTCGTTAACCGTTTGTGCTATCGCTCTGTCGTCTCAGTTACTCTGTGCGGAAGGAGCTTTAGGGCAAAGTCTTAAAGAAAACGATATCACGTATGTGGTGAAACAAACGTCTGTCAGTGACGCTTTTGAACAGTTAAGTAAAATCACCGGTTTTAATTTCTTTTATGACGAATCTGTCTTAAAAGGATTAAAAAATGTAAGCGTACAAATTAAAGAAGGTACGATAGATACTATTTTACACGAATTATCCCGTCAGACGGGACTGTCTTTTAAAAAGATCAATAATACCATATCGGTCAGCAGGGGACAAGCTAACACTTCTTTTCCGGCTGTTGAACAGAAAGTGAAGAAAGTAACGGGTACTATTCGCGATAATCATGGTGAACCCATTATCGGTGCGAATGTGTTTGTAAAAGGTACAACGAGTGGTACAGTGACGGATATGGATGGTAATTTCTCCTTGGAAGTTCCGGAGCAGGGTACTTTAGTTGTCTCATATATTGGTTATCTGACAAAAGAAATGCCGATAGGAAAAGGACAACAAAATGTGGAAGTTGCATTGATTGAAGACACCCAGGCTTTAGATGAAGTCGTAGTAGTCGGTTTTGCGAAACAGAAGAAGGCTAATCTGACCGGTTCCGTAAGTAGTGTTAAAATGGATGAGGTGATGGGAGACCGTCCGGTTCCGACTACAGGTGCTTTATTACAGGGAGCGGTTCCGGGTTTACAGGTTACTTCCGGTAGCGGTGAACCTGGTGGCGGTTTGGATTTTAATATTCGTGGTACAACGAGTATCAATGAAGGTGAGCCTCTTATACTTGTCGATAATGTCCCGTTCTCCGGTTCGTTGAACTTACTCAATCCGAATGATATCGAATCGGTTACAGTCCTGAAAGATGCAGCATCAGCCTCTATCTACGGAGCCCGTTCTGCTTTTGGTGTTATCCTGATTACAACCAAAGGTGCTCAGAAAGAACAGAAGGTACAGCTGACATACAGTAATAATTTTTCTTTTTCAAAACCAACGAATTTGCCGGTAAAAGCAACTCCGCTTCAGACCGTTCAGGCATATTCCGATATGGGTTATATTACTTATTATTCCGGTCAGACAGTCGATACATGGCTGGATTTACTTCATGAATACGGCTCTAATCCGTCTGCTTATGCGAATGGATATGCTGAGATCGGTGGTATGCGTTATCAGTTGGCACAAACGGATATAATGAAGGATTTCTTATCGGAAACAGGTTTCCAGCAGAAACATGATTTTTCTGTGAGTGGGGGGACTGAGCGTTCTTCATACCGTATTTCTTTGGGATATACGGGGGCCGATGGTATTATGACAACCGATATGGATAGTTATAAACGTTATAATGCGAAAGGTTTTATCAGTTCGAAAATAACAAATTGGTTGACTGGACAGTTGGATCTTAGTTTCTATAAGTCGGATAAAGGTATGCCCAGCGGTGCAAATTATGCCAAAGCTGTATGGGCACCGTCCTACAACCCGACAGGAATGATTACAATCAATGATGAGGAATTGTATTCTGGTACGGCAGGTAACCTGACTCGTCTGGGAGGACAGAACACGAATGCGATCTCTGATACGCGTGTTTTTGCCAAATTGATAGCAACGCCGATTAAGGATATGGTTCTTAATGCAGAGTTTACATACGATAACCTGAATGAAACCGAGACAAAGTATTCAAAACGTACCCGTTTTGCTAATTCTGATAAGTTCTCGGAAGAATACACATCTGATTATTCAACATATAGCCGTCAACGTGCTATTACAAATTATACGGCTTTGAACATTTACGGTTCATACGCTAAAAGTTTTGCCAATAATAATTTCTCTTTATTATTGGGATACAATCAGGAATCCAATCATTATGATTATTTGAAGGCTGAAACTTCAAATATGATCAATGATGATATGCCTTCGATATCTCAGTCTGTGGGTGTACAGAAAGCGTATGATAAGTTTACTGAATATACGGTGATGGGATTTTTCGGACGTTTGAATTATGATTTTGCAAATCGTTATTTGCTTGAACTGAACGGGCGTTATGACGCTTCTTCTAAATTTCCGTCGGGTAGCCGCTGGGGCTTCTTCCCTTCTCTGTCTGTGGGCTGGAGAGTGATGGAAGAAAGTTTTATGGAGCCATTGCGCGATTATATTCCGGAATTTAAGATTAGAGGATCAATCGGTACGGTTGGTAATCAGAATATCGATCCTTACCAGTTTGTGCCAAGTATGGAATCTGAAAAGTCAAAATGGCTAGATAATAATACACAGCCTATTACTCTGAAGCAACCGGGTTTGGTGAGTGGAAATTTCACTTGGGAAACAGTTCGTACTTTAAATCTCGGTTTCGATATCAGTGCCTTGAAGAATCGTCTTTCTGCCAACTTCGATCTTTTTCGTCGTGATACGAAAGATATGTTGACTAGCGGATCACAGTTACCTGCAACTTTGGGTGCAACAGCTCCTTTACAGAATGTTGCTGATTTGAAATCTACTGGTTTCGAATTGGAATTAGCATGGCGTGACCAGATTGGTAAAGTGCATTATAATATAGGTTTCAATTTGTATGATTACAAAGCCTATATTACAAAGTTTAAAAATAATGTAGCTGGTGTGATTCGTACTTCTGATAACAAAACGTATGTAGAAGGACAACAGCTAGGGGAAATATGGGGATATGTAACTGATCGACTGTATACGGTCGATGACTTTGTCGAAGGAACTTTGGATGCCAACCTGAAAAATGGTACCCTGAAAGACGGTATTCCTCACGTGGAAGGTGTGAAACCGAATCCGGGAGATATGATGTATAAAGATTTGGATGGCAATGGTATCATTAATTCAGGAAATGAAACGATTTATGATCCGGGTGACCGTAAAATTATCGGAAACAATTCATTACGTTTTCAATATGGTATTAATGGTGGCTTGTCATGGAATAATTTCAGTTTCTCCTTCCTTTTGCAAGGAGTCGGAAAGTGTGATAAATGGTTGACCAACGATTTGATCTTCCCGTATTATTATGAATTCGGTACAATTTATGAACACCAACTGGATTACTGGACTTCCGAAAATACAGGAGCTTTCTTCCCGCGTTTGTATGAAACAGGGATGAGAAATACGAACTATGCAGCGAATGTGCGTGCCCAGACAAAGTATCTGACTAACGGTGCTTATCTGCGGGTAAAGAATTTGACACTGGGATATACGATTCCTCAGAGTGTTATTTCTAAAATTGGTATCAATAACCTGAGAGTGTATGTTTCTGCAGAAAATCCGTTTACATTCGATCATATGCCTAAGGGGTTGGATCCGGCAGTTGAAAGTAAAGCGAACGGATTGGGTTATCCGTTTATGAGTTCGTATGCTTTTGGCTTCAGCGTAAGCTTGTAATTCTGTATTATTATGAAACTATTAAAAAGAGAGAATATGAATTTGAAAAAATATATCGTATTACCGGTTATTGCTTTAACCGGTTTGGGATTGACGGGATGTTCAAGTGACTTTTTGGATAAAATCCCTTTGGACCAGCAGACTGAAGCTACTGCATTTAAAACGAGTGATAACTTCAAAACGTATGCCTGGGGATTATATGAATATTTCGACGGATTTCCAACCGATGGAGGGTATACTCCGGCTAATATATCGAGTGAGTATGATACGGATAATATCATTTATGCTAATTCCGGAGGAGAGTCTGATTATGCATATCAGTTAAAGAAATTACCGGCAACCAGCGATTCCTGGAGTTTTACGTATATCCGTCGTGTTAATATAATGTTGCAGAATATTGATGGTTCTTCCATGAGTGATGTCGATAAAGACACTGGAGAAGTGTCGGTTACTTTTTCAGAGCGTTACGTTATTTCGATATGATGGCTGCTTATGGCGATGTGCCTTGGATCGACAAAGTGCTGAGTGATACGGATACGGAGGATCTTTATTGTGAACGTACTCCGCGAGACGAAGTCGCTAAGCATATCCTGGAAGATCTGCAATGGGCGGAAGAACACATCAGAGAAGATGGTACAGGAACAAATACAATTAATGTTCATGTGGTCAGAGCTCTAATTTCACGTTTCGGATTATTTGAAGGTACCTGGCGTAAATATCATGGATTGAATGATAGCGAAACGTATTTAAGAGCTTGTGCTAATGCTTCAGAAAAGTTGATGAGTGCTTATCCTTCTATCATGCCTAATTATGATGACCTTTACAACTCCGAAGAATTGGTCGGAAAAGCAGGTGTGATCCTGGTAAAACAATATGAAACGGATATGGTAACACATAGTATTACACGTGTTATCCGTTCTTCAGCCTGGTATGTCGACCTGACAAAAGATGCAGTTGACAGCTATTTGTGTTCAGACGGACGTCCGGTTTCTACCAGTAAGGTATATGAAGGTGATAAAGATTTGAATGCTCAGTTCCGTCATCGTGACCGTCGTTTATATTGGACGGTAGTTCCTCCGTATAAAGTGAAATTGACTGGTGCTGCCGGAACATCATTCGGTTGGGAGCATACCGGAGTGGCCAGCGATCGTGAATATATTGACTTTATGGAAGAAATAGGTGGTTCGGCAACGGGTAAGAGCTTGCCGGTTTCTAACTTCGTCGGCTATCAGGTTTCTGGTTTTCCACACTTCCGTAACTATCCGAACGGACAGGGATTTCTGGTTACTCACTTAGGTTTCTATTTCTGGAAATATTATAACCGTCACGTCGATAATATGGCGTTGCGTTCCTCTACGGTCGATTATTTGCTTTTCGGTATAGAAGAAGTAATGTTGAATTATGCTGAAGCTAAATTTGAATTGGGCGAATTCTCTCAATCTGTAGCTGATGCCACTATTAATAAACTTCGTGTTCGTGCGGTTATTCCTGCTATGAATGTTTCGGAAATAGATGCATCCTTTGATTTAAACAGAGATTTGAGCGTAGATCCTGTTTTGTGGGAAATTCGTCGTGAACGTCGTATCGAATTGATGGGTGACGGTTTCCGTTTCCGTGATTTGAAACGCTGGAAGAAAGGAGAATATGTGAATAAACAACCATTAGGTGCATGGGTAAAAAGCAGTGACTATGGTAGTAAACTCAATATTCTTGGAGGTGCTGATGAAGGATATTCTATCCTGTTTGCCAAACCATCAGGTTGGTTGGAAAAATATTATCTGGAACCGATTCCAACACAGGAAATTGCCTTGAATCCTAAACTAAAACAGAACCCCGGTTGGGAAACCGCTGAATAAATAACATCAATTACTACTTTAAAGGTTGTTTCCGGACAATGTTGTCATAGGGACAACCTTTATACTTTAATACAAATATTATGAACACTAGAAAATATTTATATATTGTTGCTTTTATTTTTCTATTTGCCAATGTTTCATTTGCTGCTAAATGGAAAGCTAAACATGTCGTATTGATCGGTCTTGATGGTTGGGGCGCTTATAGTGTGGAAAAAGCTGAAATGCCCACCGTGAAGAAATTAATGGCTGAAGGTTCCTATACCTTGAAAAAAAGAAGCGTGCTGCCTTCTTCCAGCGCAGTGAACTGGGCTTCTATGTTTATGGGGGCCGGTCCTGAACTACACGGATATACGGAATGGGGGTCACGGACACCTGAACTGCCGTCGCGTGTATTGAGTAAAGACGGCATATTTCCAACAGTATTCGGCCTTTTACGTGAATCGGATGCCAAAGCGGAGATCGGTTGCGTTTGCGAATGGAAAGGTATTCGTTATGTGATAGATACACTGGCATTGAGTTATGACAAACATGTAGCGGAAGCATCGAAAGAACCGGATGCGACAGCCCGTTATGCAGTCAATTATATCAAATCGGCCAAACCGAACTTGTGTGCGGTTATCTTTGATAATCCGGATCATGTGGGGCATGCAGACGGACATGATACTCCTGAATACTATAATATGTTGAAAGTTCTGGATGGCTATATCGCCAGATAGTAGAAGCTGTTAAAGAAGCCGGAATATTGGATGATACGATCTTTATTGTTACATCCGACCACGGAGGAATCAAAAAAGGACATGGTGGTAAGACTATGCAGGAAATGGAAACAGCTTTCATTATTTCCGGAAAAGGAATCAAGAATGGGTATGAATTTACAGAAAGTATGATGCAGTTTGATACAGCCGCTACTATCGCTCATATTTTTAACCTGAAACAACCGCAGGTATGGATCGGCCGTCCGATGGTACAGGTTTTCAAATAACATGAGAAGCTCGCGTCTAAAAATAAAAGTACGAATGAATAATCATATAAAAATAAGTTTGGCTTTGCTGTCGGTACCTTTGTGTCAGGCAGCAGCTAAAGAAAATAAGAATGACCGTCCGAATATCGTTATTATCTATTGTGACGATATGGGGTATGGTGATATAGGAGTGACCGGGCATCCGGATATAAAAACACCCAATCTGGACCGAATGGCTCTGGATGGTATGCGCTTCACGAATTATTACAGTGCATCGCCGGCTTCAACGGCAAGCCGTTATTCTTTGTTGACGGGACGTTATCCGGTTCGTGCCGGTTTCCGGTGGGTCTTGAGTCCGGATGCGGAGAGAGGTATTCATCCTCGGGAATTGACAATAGCCGAACTTCTGAAGGAACAAGGTTATGCTACGGCTATTTATGGTAAATGGCATTTAGGTAGTACGAAGAAAGAATATCTGCCTTTGCAGAATGGTTTTGATGAATATGTCGGCCTTCCGTATAGCAATGATATGATTCCCCCGAAATATCCGGATATTGCTTTGATGTGTGGGAATGATACGCTTAGAATGAATCCGGACCAGTCGGAACTGACGGCCCTTTACACGGAAAAAGCTATATCGTTCATTAAGAAACATAAGAAAGAAAACTTTTTTGTATATGTTCCTTATGCAATGCCCCATGTCCCGTTATATCCCGGAAAAGCTTTCATAGGCAAATCCAAAAGAGGTACTTACGGCGATGCTGTGGAAGAAATCGACTGGGGAGTGGGAGAAATTTTGTCTGCTCTTAAAAAAGAAGGAATAGACAAGAATACGATTGTTTGGTTTATGAGTGATAACGGTCCCTGGTTGCCCCGGAACGAGGAAGGCGGTTCGGCCGGTATCTTCCGTGACGGTAAAGGCAGTACCTGGGAAGGAGGGGTCCGCGTACCTTGTTTTGTTAGCTGGCCCGACCATTTGAATGGGCAGGTGAATGAAGAAGTTATTACTTCCATGGATGTTTTCGCTACATCCGTATGGATGGGAGGGGCAACAATTCCAACCGACCGCGTTATTGACGGAAAGAATATAGCTTCTTATCTCGGATACGAAAATGTGGTTCCGAAACCGGAAACTCCGTATTTCTATTTTGGTATCGACCATCAGCTGATGGCGGTACGTAAAGGACAATGGAAGCTGCATGTAAAAACATACAGCCAATTGGGACTGGATTATTTTAAAGGAGAATTACCGTTACTGTTTAACATTAATGCCGATCCTTCTGAGAAATATAATCTGGCAACCAAATATCCGGAGGTTGTGAAGGAATTGACCTCCTGATAGAAGAAAAGCTGGAGGAAGTGAAAACGACCGGTGATTTTTTCAGTAAAAACTGAGTATTATTTGTATAGGATAAAAGCTGCTAGCAACAGGCTTATAGAAATGCCTGCGTGCTTGCTGAAATAGACTTTTATGAATTTGAGTGCCTCAGAAATATGTTCCTGTACGGTGTTGACTGAAATACCTAATTCGGCAGCAATTTCTTTATGAGACATACTTTCGATACGGCTCATATTAAAAATCTTTTGACGTTGCGGGGGGAGTTGACTGATTGCATTCTGGAGAATCATCTGATATTCAGTATAGATGATTTTGGAGTCAATCGCTTCTTCCTCCGTAATTTTTTGTGCAGACAGTATTTGTTTCACTTTCTCATCAATATCGATATCCCGGAAATAATTGAGTATGCGGTTCCGAGCCATCGTATAAAGGAAAGAAGAAAAGGACAACTCCGGATTGATAAAGGAGCGCGATTCCCACAAACGGATAAATATTTCCTGTACAATGTCGTTCGCTTCTTCTTTCGATTTGAGCAGATGGAGGCAAAAATAGTATAATTTATCTTTATAGCGCACATATAACTCACTGAAAGCCGCTTCATTGTCCCGAATGAGTAGTGTGGCTAATTCTGTGTCTGTCTTTTCTTTGAAGTTCATGTACACAAATTCCTAATTTGAGACAATATTACGTTTTTTTCTAGAATAAAAGAAATTCCCGGCAGAATAACTGAAAAATAGTAATTCCACCGGGAATTTTATGTAATGTTTCTGTTTTATCAGAACAACTTTTCAGGATATTCACCGGCATCAACCAGTGCCTGGATCTTGTCGACTACTTCCTGGCGGTCTTCCGGATATGTGACACCGAACCATTTACTGTTTGTATCCAAAACTTTTACAGTGGCAGTTTTGTCACTGATCAGTTTGTCAACCATCAGCGGGATGAAGAATTCACTTTTCAGGTTTTCCATGTTTTTCGGATCACTCAGGAAAGTTTTGAAGAATTCATTGCTGTAAGCGAAATAATCAGGAGTAAAGCCCCAGAAATTCATGCTGACCGGAGTTGTGTCGGGAGTAGCTGTCCATTCGCCGTTGTCGTCGATATATTTTACTTCGCCATCTATACGCTGGATTTTGGTACGCTCAACGACTGATGTCAGCAGTTGGTTTTCGTCCGTACCGCAAATACCGCGTGAAACGGTTCCGCTTTCGCTCAATGTATTTCCTACACGGAAACCTACCATTGCATAGGTGTTTTTTGAACCGTCAGGCAGTGCAGCCAGATACTTGCCCATTACCTGGAAAGAGTCGCGGCCGTAGAAGTCGTCGCAGTTGATTACAGCGAACGGTTCGTTGATCACACCGTCACCCATCATTACAGCATGGTTTGTTCCCCACGGTTTTGTACGTTCCGGCGGGCAGGTAAATCCTTCGGGGAGGTTATCCAATGCCTGGAATACTAATTCACAAGGAATATGACCTTCATATTTTGAGATGATCTTATCACGAAAATCCTGTTCAAAATCTTTACGGATAACAAAGACAAGCTTTCCGAAACCAGCCTGAATAGCATCATAGATTGAGTAATCCATAATTGTTTCTCCGTTAGGACCTAGTCCGTCCAATTGTTTTAATCCTCCATAGCGGCTGCCCATACCGGCTGCCAATAGAAATAATGTAGGTTTCATAATTCTTTTATTTTAATTAGATAGTGTATTTTTCATTTTGCTGACAAAGGTAGAAAACTATTTACGAACAGCAAGACAATATTCTCCTGATTTGAGATGCCGGCCGAAATAAAATATCCTTACCCTGAAAAATTCACTTCACTTCCAGTACAACGATGGATTTGGCCGGAATATTGATTTTCAGCTGCCCTTTCTCCACTTTTTACTGTATTTGTGGTGTATCGATGGCATCCAACTTCCTCAAAGTTTCCAGCCTGAAAGCACCGGGCCAGGCCACCAGCCATGAATTGATCCGGTCGAAATGAGGCGCGGCATCCCAGTTCCAGTGACTTTGCAGATAGGCTTCATTCTGGGAACCGACAGGGCGGACACGTCCGTTTATCACCAGTGTTCCGTCGGATATCAGTTGGCAACCGTTATTCCAGATGGCAATCGCTTTTTCTTTCCACTGGCTGTCTCCCGTCAGTTTCGTCAGTTCGAACCATTCCGGCACCCAGAACAAAGCGTATGGGTCCAGGTGATGATGCTGCACGGAAACAGAAGTCGCACCGAAGGTCTTATAGTTGTATTGGGTGAAGTTGTCGTTTTCCGGATAAACGCCGTTATAATGCCACAACCAGGTAGACAGATAATAGGAGACGGCAACGGCATCATCGAGGTATTCTTTGTTGCTTGTCAGGTTATACAGCATTAAAGCCGAGCGCAGGAGGGAAATGGATGACTCCTTGTCGATACACCAGGTATCCAAAGCCCCGGCCGTAGAATATCCTTTTGTTTTCAGCTCGCTCACATAATGATCGTAAGCCCGGGTTGCGGAAGATAAATAGGTGGAGTCTTTCGAACGCGTGAATGCTTCGAGCATGGGGGGAACCATGAAACAACCGATAGTCCCTTCCCGGTAGAAACATTCTCCGTTCGGATACCAGCCGCGGCCATATACTCCGTTGTCCTGCTGGTCGTTTCTGACGAAATCGCAGATACCGAAAGCCAGGCTTTCATAATCCGGTCTTTCCAGTCCGCAGGCTTTCACCAGTTCAGTCGCTTCGAAATAATTCAGGGCGGCCGTTCCCAGGTTGCAGGCATCTATGACGACATTGTCGATCTGGCTTCTCTGGCCGGAGATACGGTCATAGTTCGTGATAAAAAGTCCGTTGGGCAGCCGGCAGAGTTTTGCCCATGCATCGAGGGTGGCTACCCCTTTGTCCAGAGATTCTTTGTTTTTATGTTTGATATAATCGAAAAGCAGTGAATTGGCAAAAGACGCATTTTGTCCGCACCAACCTATTTCGTATCCTTTCCGTTTACTCCATTCCCCGCTTTTATCCGGCGAGAAACCGATTGTAAATCCACTGAAAGCACCCTCTTTCGTCCAAAGATATTCTTTAGCATACCGGAGGCCCAGTTCCCATATTTTGGCGGGTGGATAAATAGCTGTCTCTTGTTTGTCGGCACGTTCCCAGGCTTCGTGCAAAAAGTTATGCATGGCATAATGATGAGGCAGCACGTCGCAGACGGAGAGATAAGCGGTCAATGTAACCGTTTCCCCTTTGGATAATTTTTCCTGTTTCTGATATCCCGGTTTGTAGCGGTCCCTGGCTGCATACATGACCGGCATTTCTTCTTCCGGCCAGATAAGCCGGTGGGTAGTGGTCTCCCTGTCCGGCATCAGGGAACAGGAGATACTCTCTTTTTCATTCTGGGGGACGTCGCTCCACATGGCAACGGCAAACCGTGTCCCTTCCGAGTAGGTTGCTCCGGGAATAGGTGTGCTGCGGTAGGAATAAGTTCGCCATTTCCCGTTTTGCTGTGCGCCTTTGGGTTCTTTTCCCCGTCCCCAGTTGTTTCCGTTGTAAGAGACGGAAGGTATCATCCAGTAGTCGGAGGCGGATTTGTGTACGAAATCCAGGTTAATCCTGGCTGTTTCCATGTCTTCCAATGCTGTGTATTGGCAGGTGATCTTAAACGTACAGGAATCGAGCATTTCAATCTGATCTGTACGGTCCATTCCTTTTGTTACGGAAGGGTTCAACTCTCCGACAACCGTTTTTCCGGACATGAGAACCATTCTGTCATCCTGGTTTTTCCAGTGATATTTATCAGACTGGCAGGACAAAAGGATGAAGCATAGAACGAAATAGAATAAGTGTAGTCTCATAAATATGTGATTTTGTCTAAAGTCTTCATTCTAGCAAGGTTACTGCCAACAAATGTATGTAAATATCAGGACAAAGCCAAAGGAAATGATTCTTATTTTGACAGAAAGAGTGTAATTGAGTAAATTAATTTATCTTTGCCTTTGAAAACGAATGCTACTCATTGATTTTAATGGATTATGGAAGAAAATAAAAAACTCTACTCACAGAATGCTATTGCTGTGGCGACCTTTTTCGGTGGTCCTTTTGCTGCCGGTATCCTGATACGGAAGAATTGTATTGCTTTGGGCAATGAAAGACAGGGATTCAATGCCCTGGTAATCGGTATTATTGCAACATTTCTGCTTTTTGGCGGAATTTTAATGATACCGGAGTCTGCTATGGAAAAAGTACCGAATGCTTTGATTCCGACAATTTATACAGCCATTATTTATGTGATTGTAGACAAATTGCAGGGGAAAGAGCTGAAAGCTCATAAAGCAGGGAATGGCCTGTTTTATTCAAACTGGCGGGCTACCGGGGTAGGGGCTGTTTGTTGTTTAATACTTGTTGCGGTCATCTTGGGAGGTCTTTGGCTGGGTACAAAAGACTGGGACAGTGACCGCTATAATGCAAAGATGGAACGGTTTGAACTAAATGAGTCTCTGGCAATCAGGCTTTATGATATGATAGAAGAGAAACCGGTAAAGGAGGTTGTTGAATTTATAGAAGAAACCGGTATTCCCAAATGGAAAGAAAATATCGATTTGGTAAAAGAAACAAATGAAATCCCGGATATCCCTTCCGAGTATGTGAAATCCAACAAATTACTGATTAAGTATTGCCAACTCCGTATCCGAATATACGAGATGATAGCCAAATCGCTTAACGAAGATACGGATGCTTATTCGGAGGAATTAGATAAACTGGGTATAGAACTGGAAAAGGTTATGGAGCAATTAAAAGAATAAAGATAAGGGAGTGCCTCAAAACGTAGAAGCACTCCCTTTTTACATTACAGCAACTTGAAATCTGATCGTCTATTCAATTTCCGGTCTGTCGCCGCCGCCGTTGCCACCGCCGTCATTTTTGGTAACAATCTCTTCCTTTTTCTCGAAATTGGCATCTTTACGAGCTTTACGCAAGGTCGCTCCCGGACTGAAAATGATTCGTGGAATTTTTATCATATTGGTTTGAAATTCCTCTTTTTCAGCAGCTCCGGTAGAACCAACTCCATAACGGAAGTTCCCGAATTCACCGAACTGTACCCGTCGTCCGGCTGCCAAATGTTTTTTGATCAGGTAGTTCATACGGTCCATAACCCCTTTTACCTGGTTAGAAGGAATACCGGCTTCACTGATCTCACCCAATAATTCTTCAAATCCTACCAAATCCGAATAAACCGGTTGTGCATATAACTTTTTCGGGGTTTCTTCTTTGTCTTTCCCCATGTTGTTACGTTCGACTAAACGATACTTTACTGACATAATTTTAATTTTTTAAGTGTTAATAGAAATTACTTCATCTGTTTTCGAAAACATTACAAAAGTAACTTCCAGCCGAAACACAAAAACGGTTTAGATGGAGATAGATGGGTTTAAAAGGGAATAGGAGGGAATGGAAGGGTATAGAAGTTATTTTTTATATTTTACCAGCATAATTACGGGATTTGAATCTTCTTCCAACTCCGCAGCAATTTCATTCAACTTCCCTTTTAATTGCCCTTTTTCGTAAGCCTCAATAAGTTCGTGAGGTTCTAATTTTTGACAAAAGGCGATTTCACTATTTGTAGTTTCCTGCATAGTTAAGTTCACGGGGACTTTTTCAGAAAAATCATCATTGAATACAGTATATTCGAATAATGTATTATCTATTCTGTCATACATTAAATGTGTCTTTGGGAATTTCTCATTTCTTAAAATGTCGGCATTCATCGTTACTGTTTCCATAAAATAGTAGCGATCGGTAAATATACATGGTAAAAGGAATACGGCTGGTTTCATCGATTGTATAGATGGTGTTCTGGCTATGAAAGGAGTCAGATTGTAATCCGGTGAGAGTTTGAATATCGTATCGGACGAGGGTTCCGTTAGCAACCAACTATCATCGTAAGGAACGATAGGATAAAGACGAGGGGCACCCCCTGCATTTCCTGCGCGGTTGGTTATTCCCCATTCTACTTTCTTCTTAAAATAGATTCGAAAATCTTTGGCAATGTTCCCGTCTTGTTTGGAAATGATAACAAAACGTTGGTTATCCGTTTTATTTTGTATCTGGATGGAAGGAGATTCCCTGGCAATCAAATAATCCTGGTTGTAATTCGTTGCATTAATCCATTTGTTATCGTCTCTGGGGATACTTTTTAAAAAATTCCCCTGAAAATCATATACCAGAACGTTTCTTATTATTTCATCAATATATATTTCACCGCTGTTATCATCTATGAAAGCACTTAGGTTGAATATATATTCCTCAGAACCTTGCCCTTTCCGGTTAAACTTTCTCAAACCTTTGCCATTTCGGTCGAAGATAAAGATATCGCCATCGTTGATGACATTTTTTACTAATATGATTTCTTTACCTATGGCTTGTACGATGCCTTGACAAAGAAATTCGTCCGTGGATTCTAATGCAATATATTCCACATCCATAATATCCTGAAGAATTAACTCTTTTAGAGGATATTTTTTACTAACGTCAATCGTAATAAAAGTATCCGGTATAGTAATAGCATCAGAGTCTTCCTTTTGACAACCAGATTTTTTGTTACCACCGCATCCAGCCATTATTGTCAGGAACATAACTAAGATTGTATAAATGCTTTTCATATTACTTTAATTTCATCAAACATATAACCGGATTATCTTCTTTACTTATATTTTCACTGATAGATTTCAATTCAGGTATTTTTGCTTAATCACCTTGCTTGTAAAGATATAAAAAACTTCTTACCTATTGAAAATATTATGCCGAATGAAATTTATTTTCTGTTTTGAATTAATATCTTGACCTCTTCCCGCATTTCCCGGATAGCCGTGCTTTTCACTTTTGGCTCCTTTTCCAGTACGGCATTTGCCGCTTTGAGGAACTTGTCTTTTTGAAAGAATCCTGGTTCTGAGTAAAGTTTGGTAAGCAGGTAATACGGATAGATCCGTTCCGGTAACATGTCGATCGCGTGCAGCAATAAATTTTCCGCTTTTTGATAGTTTCCCATCGACTGCTCATTTTTTGCCGCCATATAATGTATCATCGGATCACCGCTCAATTTCATTGCCCGTTCCAACAACCAGTTCGCTTCTTCAAACCGTTCCGATTTGCTCAGGCACTGTGCTGCCTCGAACAGCAACTCCGGTTTATGTCCCATCAACGGCACCAGTTCCTCATATCCTTCACCTGCCGCCTCATAAGCCTTACTATTATACAACATCTTCAACGTATTCCATTTTTTATATC
>NZ_QSDP01000055.1:0-41986 GCF_003463685.1 Parabacteroides sp. AM58-2XD | reverse complement strand
AACTGAGATTAACTCAGATTTCATTTTTTGTTCAGGTTCTAATGAACAACTGAATAAAAAAAGAAAGCTTGCTAATATATAGCTTATGTTCTTTAGGTTATTCTATTCTTTTTATAAATAAAACACAAAGGCTATGCCCAAATTCATAGTTCTATCATCTAGGACTTAATCCATCTAGATAAAACGGAATTTTGACACAACCTTCATTGATACTAATCATATTGCGGATATGGCAAAACTATCACCCCATATTGGCCAAATGCAGACTTATTTTATTTATAATCAATATAGTCTGCATTTGTCGATACCCAATCTTCGTTATTTACATACCTTAATCCCGGACTTCAGACATATTTCTAAAGTCGCGGCTCCTCATAGTTTTATTTACCAAAGCGGGTTCTGCACCAAGCTCGGCGATTTCTCTATTTCATTATGAGGTATAGGATACAGATACATGGCACGTGTCCAATTGTAATTACGAGCTACCACACGATTAAAGTATGAACCCGGATCGCCCGGAGATAATGTAGATACACCATTCACATTCATACCATACGCTACTGCTTGATCAGCTTCCTCACCCGGTCCACAAATCATCCAACGACGTACATCGAAATAACGTTGTCCTTCAGAGAATAGTTCTACTTGGCGTTCTCTCCGGATAGCATAAGCCTGTGCCTCATAATCACCTATAATTCCCATCTTTACCCCCGTATCGTTCAATTCGCGATACCCAGGAATGCCTGCACGTTGACGAACCAAGTCGAGGTACTTGATTATGTTCGGATCTTTAGGATCCACTTCATTACAAACTTCCGCATAGTACAAATAAAAATCAGCCAAACGATAAATAATAGAGGGGCGAGCCCAAGTCCTCAAATACGAGCCGGTCATCAATAATTCTTGATTTAAACGCTTATATAAGTAATAACCGCAATAATGTTCACGACCAGCTGTAAAATTATCATTAGGTTCACCTTTACCCATACCTACATAATAACCGGCTTTAGGTTGGATATGCCAACTTTTACCATGATAGGTTACTGCATGATAAAAACGAGGTTCACGATGTACATACATGTTGAATACATGCTTGTCTATCTGCGGTTTCTTGTAAGCACAAGGATTCTCTATATCAGAAAAACCCGTTTCGTTATAATCCGGATCTTCATGAATATCCAAACCTTTGTCTGTAAAGAATGCATCCACCATCTGCTGAGTAACGCCAATACCCGCCATACGATTAAATATATCCCTAGGCGTACAACGCAAATCCAACTCATTATTTTGTGTCAATCCATTCATAAACGTTTTACTACTGGCCCAAATAATTTCATTGTTGTAATTTTGGAACAATTGGTAAACCGACTGGCTGGGATTCTCTGTTTTATCGTTATTATAAGCTTTAAATAAGCCATACCCATTTCCTTCTGCGAACTTCAAGAATGTCTCCAAATGTGTCTTGGCAGTTTTCCATTTATTACGATCTTCCTCAGGAAAGATTTGTTTACCATCCGGATTACGGAGTTCCACAGCTTCAGTATATCCCCCATTGAACAATTTACTCGCAGCAAAAACCCATAATTTAGCACGCAAAGCCAAAACGACAGCCCGTGTAGGACGAACCATTTCGTTCATATTTTCTTTTACCTCACCTGTCATTTCTTCTGTATAACGTAAGGTATGTGGCAAATAATCTTCTTCCAATACCTCTTGTAACAGATCGTCGACAAATTTTACCAATTCATCAACAGAAGCCCTCGGATAGTCAAAAGTTGACTGGTTTTCATCCACTATATCTGTAACCAGAGGGACAGGGCCGTAAAGTTCAAAAAGAGAAAAATAAGAATAGGCAATAAAAAACTTAGCCTCCGACTTCATGCGTTGAATATCTGCTTCCGTCAAGTTCTGTTGGTCACTAACCTGCCCTAAGGGTTTAGCTCGTTCTAAAAAGATATACGCCTGACGGATATATTGGTAAAGCGCAGCAAACCTATGATATGGAGCATTGGCAGCTGTAAAACCATTCAACATAACAGTCTTCGGAGTTCCATAACAATTAGTCAATTCATTACACATATAAGGCCAAGGATTCATAAATCCATTCAAATCAATAAACATTCCGGAAAACTCCGAAATACAATTGAAAATATTGCCATGCCAACGTTTCGTATATCCCACATTGTCAAATACCTGTTCCATTGTCAAGTTACTAGCCAACTCATCCGACACATCCAAGTAATCGGAACAAGAAGTGGTCATAGATAAGCTACCTGCCAGTAGCATTGTATATAAAAAATGTCTTGCTTTCATAAAATTGTTGTCTTAAAAATAAAATCAAAATCCTAATTCCAACCCTACAAGCCAATTCATGTTAATAGGATATTTTTCTCCACCAGAGGCATTACCCAATTCTGGATCCCACATCTTAATATCATCCCATACGGCAATATTGGTACCTTGTACATAAAGACGGGCACGTTTGATCCAATGGCGAGACAGTATTTTCCGATCAAACTCGTAACCCACTTCCACATTTTTCAACCGTAGAAAATTACCGCTACGATACCACCATGTACTGTTCATTGTATTATGATCTGAATGATAAGGATACAGACGCGGGAAAATAACATCCTGGTTGTAAGGATCATTACTACTCCAATGGCTAGCCAAAACCTCTGAACGAACAGAACGCAAATCACCTTGACTGAAAGGCTCAAAAGATTCACTATCTCCTTTCAAATTGATGGAAGCATTTGCCACACCTTGAAAAAAGACTCCGGCATAAAGTCCTTTCCATTCACCAGATACGCCAAAACCATAAACCCATTCAGGATTAACCGAATACATACCATGTTTGTATGTCTGATCATAACTATCAATCAAATTATCACCATTCAAATCACGATATTTGATATCCCCCGGCTTAACAGATGCTGCCGGTTTGGAAGGCCTTCTTTCAACGTATAGGTATTACTACCATCTGAGTTTTGAGTGATGTTAAAATCATCGGGAGTGTAAAGCCCATCTGCAATATAAAGATAAGGAGTCCCTAACTTATTTCCTGTATACATTTGATATTCATATCTAGTTGGAACCTCATCATACTCAATAACTTTATTTTGGGCATAAGTCATATTACCACGGAATGTCAACAACACTTTATCCAGATTTTGTTTGAAAACAATATTTCCATCAAATCCTTTATTTGTCACTTTACCGAAATTTTGCCAAGGAGACTGCCGGAAACCAGTCATGGCACTGATAGTCTTACGTTGCATCAAGATGTCTCTACGATCATTCTTGAATACATCCATACTCAAATCTATCCGTCCACGTAACAAACCAAGGTCAAACCCCACGTTCTTTTTTTCTTCAATTTCCCATGACAAATAAGGAGCAGCAAACAATCCTTCAATAATACCATTACCCGGATTATTCTTTCCGCCACCTCCAGAACCCACAAGGAATCCCAAATTATAACCGGCAGCCCCTGTTCCCATCGTTTGACGATAAGGGAAACGACTTCCACCGACATTGTCATTTCCTGTCAGACCATAGGAAACACGCAATTTCAGTTTATTAATAATATCTTCTGTCCCTTCCATGAATTTCTCATTACTGATGTACCAAGCCGCACCCACAGCAGGGAAAATACCATAACGATGTCCTTTGGCAAAATTTTCACTACCTGTCAAACCGAAACTTCCTTCCAGCATATAACGCTTATCGTAACCATACGACACACGTGCCACCATACTCTGTTTTTTATACGGAAGACCATTACCTTTTTGATCTACACGATCTTTTTGCATATAAAGGACCATACCTTGTACATCATGCACATCATTGAAAGTTCGATTATAATTCAACGAAGCTTCCAGATAAATCTGTTTTTGACCAGAAGTTCCAGATTCTTTCGGGTCACTCAAGTTAGGATTACCTTCGTTAACTAAAATATATTCCTTATTCCCATCCTTGTCCAAATCCATACGATAAGTGGTAGGCTTCTTTGTTCGTTCAGTAGTAGCTGAATAGATAGCATCAAAACTTCCCGTTAATTTCAAGCTTAACCCCTTTGTTATAAAATCCAATTTCTGTTTCAACATAAGTTTGGATTGCAGTTGAGCATTCCAGTATTTTTGATAACCAGATTCATTTAACATATTATATGGGTTTTGCTCACTACTTCCATTATACAAATAGGATTCCGAAAAAGTACCATCTGAAAATATCAAAGGCATGACATGAGGAGCATAATAAAACATACCTTTGAAAATTTTATCTGAGGTATAGCCTGGATAGGTAGATTCCAAATACTGCCCACTCATGTCTACAGACAAATCGGTAGTTTTAGTCACTGCAATATCAACATTGGAACGGATATTATAACGACTCAGATTGATGTTTGCATCATATTTATCAATGGCCTTTGAATCAAAAATACCAGCTTCATTATAAAAAGCACCAGACACGAAATATTTTACTCGGTCCGAACCTCCACGCAAATTCAGTGTAACACGTTCATTGTGAGTCCAATCTTTCATCAGACTCAAATAATCAGCATCAGGATAAAGATCCGGATCTGCATGAGTACGATACAAATTCAATACTTCATCCGAATAAGGTTTTGTCCAAGCAGTTGGATTTCCCAAACTTTCCCAAGTAGCCTCATTATACAAACTCAAATAGTCATAAGCCCCTAATTGTTCAGGCATGCGAGTAGGAGTCACCATGCTAAACTCTGCGCGTACATCCAATGTCGGCTTCTGAGCCATACCACGCTTGGAAGTAACCAAAACAACCCCATTGGCTCCTTCAGCACCATAAACAGCTGTAGCAGCAGCATCTTTCAAAACAGTGAATGACTCTATTTCGTCTGGAGTAATATCATTCATATTACGTGGAATACCATCCACCAATACCAATGGAGATGTTCCTCCAGCAAAAGAACTGATACCACGAATCCAAAAACTGGAATTGTCTTTCCCTGGTTCACCAGAACGCTGTACCGCCAATACACCAGCAATCTGCCCTGCAATGTTGTTTGTCAAACTTCTTCCCGGCAGTTGCAACTCTTTTGCAGAAATAGTATTCAAAGACGAAACAACACTTTCTTTCTTCTGCTGTCCATATCCGATAACCACAACGTCTTCCAGGCCTACCGAAGCTTCCACCATACGGATATTGATGGTCTTTTCGCCTTTGTATATCTTTTCTTCCGTGTTGTAACCGATATACCGGAACTCCAAAACATCTCCTTCACTGACGTTATTGAGTATGTATTTACCATCTATATCAGTTGTTACGCCGTAAGTAGTTCCTTTGATAGATACTGTTGCCCCGATAACTGGATTACCGTCGGCATCTGTCAACAAACCTGTGACCGTTTTCTTCTGCTGATTAAGTATCTGAACCTCTGCTTCATTTTTTGTGTTTGCCTTTTTTACAATGATTTGTCGCCCTATAACGGAATAAGTATCATTGGTTCCGGCAAAAACTTCATGAAGGATCTTTTGAACCGGCTGATCATGAATATCTATGGATACTTTTCTGTTCAGGTCGATCTTTGTACCTTGATAAATAAAAATGAATTCGCTATTCTTTTCGATATAGGAGAATACATCCCGTACCGATTTATTTTCCATCTTTATCGTAAAGTCGATTTCATCGGAGTAACTTCCAATGAAATTGGCAGAAACGTTGCCTGAGAAACACAACAGACAACCACCTAAATATATACTTTTTAGATAATTAAATCTTTTAAATTGGGAACTCTTCTGTTTTTTCATACATTTGTGTGTATTTTTTATGGTAAAACTTAATTAATACTTTTTTAGGGCCAGGCAATATGCGGGTATTGTCTGGCTTTTTAACAGATACATCTTTTTCTAGGATAGATGAATTTCCTTTTTTCTTCTCGTGTACTTATTTCATAGGCTAACTCATTTTAAGGTTAAACATTTTTATTGAAAAACCCGAATACTTCCATCCGGATTGATTTCATATTTAATATCCAGTAACTCCGTAAGAATATTTAAAGAATTACTTATTCCACTTTTCAAATCCAATTTTCCGGAAACCGGTAATAAAGCTATTTGTTGCTCATAATCGATATGGATACCATAATAACGTGACAAACGTTTAAATACTTCCCCCGCTTTATGTTCAGAAAGCAACATAATATAATCTTTCCATGAAATATATTCATTTACATCCACAACATCCACAGTCGAGACTCCTTTTGCAATAGAATATTTCTCATTTGGAGAAATTATAGTCTTCTTCTTATTGTTGTCAACCTCCACACTTCCTTCAACTAACACGACAGAAGCTATTTCATCGTCTTTATAGGCAGAGACATTAAAAGTCGTACCCAATACTTGTACACATAAATCTTTTGTTTTCACAAAGAAAGGTCGTCGGGAATCTTTCGCTACTTCCAAAAAGACTTCCCCTTCTACAAGGATTTCCCTTTTTTCTTTCTCAAATTCGGTAGGATAAATAACATGGCTTCCAGAATTAACGTACATAAATGTACCATCAGAAAAAGTTATGGTAGCCCTTTTCCCCTTAGGAACAATAATATGATTAATATTCTGTTTTACAGGTTCCAAAGTCTCTTTTACGGTCCTTTCTTTATTTACTTGCAGACTTTTTTCTTTGTATTCCAAAGAAACTCCATCAGAAAGTTCCATTCGATCATTTTGGGTAATCAAGGTTATCTCCCGACTCTCTTCCGGCACACTATCATTCAGCATTGATATCGCTAAAACATCTTGTTTTGACAAATCGAAGGAATAAAAATAACTTATCGATAAAGATAGTATCAAAAATGATACAGCTACTACAGAAGATAAATAAATAAATCTCCTTTTGGATTGTTTTTTCAGGATATATTTAGCCTTCAGCTCCAACAAAGAATCTTCAACCTTTTGTGGATCTGTTTTTTCCATATCCTGTATACTTTCAATTAATGCTTGTCCGGCATTTTTGAAAATTGTTTTTCGTATCTTATTTTCTGATTTATGCATATTCTTTTTACATCTTTCTATTATTAAGAGAGAAAAAAGGAAAAAGGTACTCGTCGAATACCGAAAAAATTTATTTTTTTATCTGGAAAAATAATTTACGCAACTGTACGAGTGATTGGCATAATCTGTTTTTACTTGATTGATAATTGATTTCCAACACATTGGATATTTCTTTATGAGATAATCCCTTTACATAAAAAAAGTACAATACTTCTTTTTGTTTAACTGACAATTTTTGATATGCCAATAACAGATCATTCAAATCATCTTTAAAAGAATCCTTTTCTTCCATTGCTGTATGCAACATTTCAGGCAGATCATCGACCAAGACAAAATCATAGCGTTTGCCTTCCTTCTCCAGCAAGTTTAACAAATTGTTGCGAAAAGCTCTAAACATATATGCCTTTACCGAAAGAGGTACTGACAATTTTTTAGATTTCAGCATTAATTCCATAAATAGATCCTGGATGCAATCTTGGACCAAATCCTGATCCTGTGAAAACTTACACCCATAATGCAAGAGTAATGAATAGTATCGCCTATATAATTGATCAAAGGCGTGTTTATCCCCATTTAAATAATGTACCCATAAATATTCATCAGTCGGCCCCACATTGTCGGTCAACTTTTTCGCACTAGAATCAGGATAACAAGCTTCTTTATCAATATTTATATCTGTAAACATAGCAAAAACTACTTCTATCACTCCAAAAGTAGTTTTTGCCTATATTACTCCATTGAACAAATTACATTTGTTCTTGTACAATCTTATCCATATTGATAAAAAACACATTTTCAGTCATTGATTCCTACCCCAAACTGAGTTTGTTGTTTTTCTACTTCCCTTACTTTCAATTGGTTTAGCTCTTTACGCAAGCGTTCGTTTTCCCTCTCCAGGTCACTTTTGTTTACAGAAGTATCAACTACAGAACGGGATTGCCCAGAAAGGATCAACTCATTTTTCGAAAAGATTTCCCGCTGTTCATTCGGTACACTTTCAAACTCCAACACACCCTCCAAAGGACGTGCCTGGCCCGGATTTTGCATGGAAGCTATTATTTTTATCTTTCCGGATACCGCTGTCGATTGCACGAGTACCGGAGCTGTACCCCAAGTCACTTCACAGGGATTATTCCCTGTCGAGACATCTCCTAATAATCGGCCTTCACCTTCTATTTCAAACCGGATAACAGAGTTGTTCAAACGTTTCACCGTTCCCCGTTTATCCACAATCTCGGCAATTACAGTTACAACATCAGAACCATCTGCTTTCAATGGGACTTGCTCATTGTCCAGACGAAGAGAAATATGATCAGCCTGACCGGACGGATAACGCTTATGACTTACCACTACTTCACCGTCAATCAACCCTTCTGCCAATAAATAGGCATCATTCTGCTTTCCGGCACGTGCCATCGCTTTCCATTCCATAAAATGAAAGACATTCTCAAATGTTATAATCGGCGAAGGCATACCTCTATGAGAAGGATCTTTCTTGTAACTATATTTTTTACCACCTTTGAAAACAGTTAACCGTACCTCATCGCAATTGGAATACACAGTCACATCTTCCGGTGAAAAAGGTGTAAGTTCATGCGCTATGTAAATCATTGGTCCGCTATCTGCTATCAGATCACTCTTTTCCGGAGAACGCTGAGCCATAAACATATAATAAGATGTTTTCGGCTGACGGAAAGCATCCATTATCCCACCATAGAAAGGATCGGCATGATAACCTCGTTGGTGATCGAACGAATGCCAGAAACAAGCTCCAACAATCTGGCTCGGCTTATTGCATATCGTCTCGTAACATAAAATCGGATAATCCTTTAAATAAGAAGGTTTCGCATAATGTTCTGCCTGCAGTAACATAGGAACTTCTCCCCAACCGCGAGCCACACGGCTATCTGAATTTTGGGCATTCCAATCATCCACATTATCTCCCCATTCACGAATGAAATAGGTTTTATCCGTGCGCAATTTAGACTCGATAGGACGTAGCAACAAAGAATAATAATGGTCTCCAGCCGCCCCATGGTCACACGCTGCGATACTGTAAGGATAAGGGTATTCTTCTTCACAAATCTCCAATGCTTTCTTTGCAAATTCCTTCGGATAGTGTGTTTCATTTAAAATCGGTTCCCAGAAAAACAAAGAAGCATGATTGCGATGAATACGGATCATGTTACGTATATCCAAATAAACACGTTCCCCAAAAAACGGCTCTTTGTTCCAGAATTGCCAACCCGGAACTTCAACCAAAGCAAACAGGCCGAGTTCGTCACAAGCATCCATAAAAGCAGGATCTATCACATAATGGGTACGAATAACCTTCAAACCGGCATCACGCAGTTTCTTGGCATCTCGCCATTGCATGGAGTTGGGTAACGCGTTTCCGAGAACAGCAAAATCCTGATGACGGTTTGTACCCATCAACTTTCCTTCATAAGGCTTCCCATTTATCCAAAGCCCATCGATCTGTTTAAATTCAATGCTCCGAATCCCAACACGTTGGCGATATCCATCTATCACTTTTCCATGTCTGTCTTTGACCATTACATCCAAATCATACAGATAAGGATCATCCGGACTCCACAAACGGGGCGAATTAATCCGCATCGAACTTATCGCATAAGAAGCCTGTCCTTTTCCTACCGATATTTTCTTCGATGCCTGTTTGACTATTCCTCCCTGCCTGCCTTTCAACTCAAAAAAAACAGTAAGATTTTCTCCTTTCATTGAATTATTACGGACATGAACCTTCAGATTTATATCTGCACTCTTTTCCGACACATTCGCATACGAGACAAATAAACCGCCTCCTGCCACTTCATCTTCATAATTAGCATTGGTGATAAACACATCATTATGTGCAATTAACCAACAATCACGGTAGATACCTCCGAAATAAGTAAAGTCCAACATATTTTGAGCTTTACCGACAGGATAAAGAGGATCATCACTATTGTCGGCTTTTACCGCTATTATATTTTCTTCATCCCATTTCAGGATATTCGTCACATCTACTACTACAGGCAAATATCCCCCATAATATTCCTTCAGTAGTTTACCATTCACATAAACTTCGCTTTTACCCATAATCGCCTCAAAATGAATAAACAATTGTTTCCCTTTCAAGCGTTCGTCCGGAGTAAAACGTTTACGATACCAAGCAACTCCCTGATAATTGGCACAACCACTAGCATCCAATGGCAAATACTCCAAACCATGTGGGACAGATACAACTTCCCAATAGGAATCATCAAAATCAACAGCATAAGGAGTTCCCGATACATCTCCTTTTATAAACCTCCAGGCCAAATTCATGGAATAAACTTCACGCCCCGTGTTGGGTAATTCATAAAAACCTGCCGTTGAGAATCGGGGCTGGTTCTGGGCAAACAGTTGAACTGCCCAAAATAAGAAGAAGACTAGTAAAAATTCTTTTTTCATTCGATATTATGTTGAATAAATCATAGGTATTATTCCCAATTAAGAGCAAAAGTAGTTTTTACAGATATTATATCATTGAATAAATAACACCTATAGTTGTAAAATCTTATCATTTAATCATAAAGCATGTAATATCTTCCCGTGTAACAGTTTTGCAACATCAATGTAATATTTACTTCAAAGCGTCTTAACCCATTTTTAATACATGTTACCTTACTTTGCACTCAGAACAAAGAGGTTAATGACGTGAGAAAGTTTTTTGAAAAAATTGTAGAAGGAGGATTATTAATCAGCGGAGGTGTAACCAGTTTCACGATTCTGCTGATTGTCTTTTTTCTGTTTAAAGAAGCATCCGGCCTTTTCAACAGTCCGGTAGTCGAAGAGGGATACGTGCTTGCCGTGAATAAGAGTAACGATGTGAGTCATCTGTCACCGGAAACAATCATGGATATTTTCGATGCCAAAATAACCAACTGGAAAGAGGTTAACGGCAAGGATGAAGAAATCCTGGTCTTTCGTTTTTCCGACCTGACGCAATATTACAGTGAAGAAGAGTTGGGAGATGAATTTCAGTACGTTCCCGACAAAATCAGCGAACTCGTCAGCAAAGAGCCGGGAATCATCGCATTCTTTCCTCAGCAATATCTGGCGAAAGACTTCAGGGGAACCGTTCTTCCCGAAGAGAAAATATCGCTTTCCGACTTCTTCGCCGGCACCAAATGGTACCCGACCTCTGCACCTGCTCCAATCTTCGGATTGATCCCCCTGTTGCTCGGAACATTGCTGGTCAGTATCGGCGCCATTGTTCTTTCGCTCCCTTTCGGTATTGCCGTTGCCATCTACCTGGCAGAAATTGCAAATAAACGGACCCGGGAGATACTGAAGCCGGTTATTGAATTGCTGGCAGGGATTCCTTCGGTCGTATACGGTTTCTTCGGATTGGTTGTAATCGTTCCGCTCATACAGAAAGGGCTGAACCTTCCGGTTGGAGAAACAGCCTTTGCCGGCAGTGTCGTTCTGGCCATCATGCGTTGCCGACCATTATCACGGTTGCCGAAGATGCCATGCGCACCACGCCGCGTGCCATGAAAGAAGCGAGTCTGGCCCTGGGAGCAACCCAATGGCAAACAATCTATAAGGTAATCATCCCCTATTCCATATCCGGTATCACATCGGCAATCGTCCTGGGTATCGGGCGGGCAATCGGAGAAACAATGGCCGTCCTGATGGTAACAGGAAACGCGGCCGTTATCCCGACCTCCTTCTTTGAACCCGTACGGACCATTCCGGCAACCATCGCGGCAGAACTGGGAGAAGCACCTGCCGGAGGAGCTCATTACCAGGCATTGTTCCTGTTAGGGGCAGTATTATTTATCATTACGCTACTGTTAAGCATTACAGTAGAATACATTTCATCCAAAAGAAAAATGTGATTAAGCTATGGCACCTGTTCAAAAGTTAGGCAATGTTGACACAAAGAAACGGACTTCACAGAAAGTTGCGTTCGGTATATTCACACTTCTCAGTTATCTGGTTGTTGTCATTCTTTTCCTTATTCTCGGTTTTATCATTATCCAGGGAGGAAAAGTAATCAGCTGGGATTTCCTGACGGAAGCGCCGGCCGACGGGATGACTGCCGGAGGTATTTTCCCGGCGATTGTCGGAACACTTTATCTGGTATTGGGCAGTAGCCTGATTAGTTTCCCTATCGGAATCATGAGCGGTATCTATATGAATGAATATGCGACAAACGGAAAAATAATCCGTTTCATCCGGATTATGACCAATACCTGAGCGGTGTACCGTCGGTTGTATTCGGACTATTCGGAATGTCCCTGTTCGTCGTTACCCTGGGGTGGGGAGACTCCATCATCGCCGGTTCGTTTACCCTGGCACTGATGTCTTTACCTCTGATTATCCGTACAACGGAAGAAGCCCTCAAAAGCATCGACGATTCTTTCCGACACGGCAGTCTGGCACTGGGAGCTACCAAGTTACAGACCATTCGCAGGGTTGTATTACCGATGGCTTTTCCGAATATCATTACCGGATTAATCCTGTCTATCGGACGTGTATCCGGAGAGACGGCTCCTATCCTGTTTACCGTTGCCGCTTACTTCCTGCCCCAACTGCCGGGAAGCATCTTCGACCAGTGTATGGCCCTGCCCTATCATCTGTATGTCATTTCCACCAGCGGAACAGACATCGAAGCCTCGCGTGGAATGGCCTACGGAACGGCTCTGGTACTGATTGCAATCGTATTAATCGTAAACTTACTGGCTAATGCGCTGAGAGGCTATTTCGCCAGGAAAGTAAAAATGAACTAAATAATAGGCCAATAGGGAAATGTGCCAATATGCCAATAAAAGAAAAGCTAACATTTCGCCCCCTATTGATACATTTTTCATCGGCATATTGGCACATTGGCATATTAGCATATTGATAAATTATTTATATTATGATAAAGATTGATGCTCAGAATGTAGATTTCTATTATGGCGATTTTCATGCCTTAAAGAATATATCTATGCAAATTGAAGCAAACACGTCGGTCGCCTTTATCGGACCGTCCGGTTGTGGTAAATCCACCTTCCTGCGCTTATTCAACCGGATGAACGACCTGATACCCGACACGCACATGGACGGAAAAATCCTGATTGACGGAAGAGATATTTACGGTAAAGGAGAAAAGGTCGACCTGCTCCGGAAAAATGTGGGCATGGTATTCCAGAAACCGAATCCTTTCCCGAAAACAATCTTTGAAAACGTTGCCTACGGGCTCCGGGTAAACGGGATAAAGGACAATGCTTATATCGAAGAGACTGTCGTCAAAACCCTCAAACAGGTTGTTCTTTGGGATGAAGTAAAGGATAAACTAAAAGAATCGGCTTTCGCCCTGTCCGGCGGCCAGCAACAACGTCTGTGTATCGCCCGTGCATTGGCCATATCGCCTTCCATTCTTTTAATGGATGAACCGACTTCGGCATTGGACCCTATATCGACTGGTAAGATAGAAGACCTGATACATGAACTAAAAAGCGAATATACTATCGTAATCGTTACCCACAATATGCAACAGGCTGCCCGTGTCAGCGACAAGACCGGGTACTTTTATCTGGGGGAACTGATAGAGTTCGATAATACACGTAAGATATTTACCAATCCGGAGAAGGAATCGACTCAGAATTATATTACGGGACGGTTCGGGTAATTGAAAATTAAGAATTAAAAATTGAAAATTGAACGATCATATATGAAAGTCATAGATCAGGAGATTGCCTCCTTAAAAAACAGCATCAGCGAGATGTGGGCATTGGTCCACCAACAGTTATATAATGCCGGCGAAGCATGCTAACCGGAGACAAGGAACTGGCCTACAAAGTAATCAGCCGCGAACGCCGGGTAAATGCGTTCGAACTGAAGATAGACAGCGACTGCGAAGATATCATCGCATTATATGCTCCCGTTGCCGTCGACCTGCGCTTCGTTCTTGCCATGTACAAAATCAACACGAACCTGGAACGCCTGGGAGACTTTGCCGAAAGCATCGCCCGCTTTGCCGGAAACCTGCCGGAAGGTGTTCCCGTCGACCCACAACTGATAAAGGATACCCGGGTGGAAGAAATGTTGCAGGAGTTACTAAGTATGCTTATGCTCAGCCAGGAAGCATTCGAAAAGGAAAGTTCTGAAATTGCATCACGCATCTTCCTAAAAGATAACCTGATCGACGAGATCAACCATAACTCGACCAGGATCATTGCCGATTACATAGAAAAGCATCCGGGAAGTGCCCTGGTCGGCCTTTACATGGCCGGAGTCATCCGCAAAATGGAACGCTTCGGCGACCACTGTACCAACATCGCCGAAGAACTGATATTCTATCTGGATGCCAAGGTAATGAAGCACATCGGAAAGACAGAAAATTAAAATAGGCATAAATAAGATTTGTGTTTTACGTTTCTATCTTGTAATATTGTATCCGTTATAAGGGAGCAATATCTACAATACTATCGTGGAGATTCATGAAACAGAATTAATAGCCGGTTTGAAAAGTGGGGAAAGCAGAGCCTACCGTATTTTATTTGACAACTATTATCATCTTCTATTCCGTATTGCCTGTCAATATGTAAGGGATGATACAGTAGCCGATACCATCGTCGGTGATGTATTATCCCATATATGGGAAACACGCGAATCACTCCATATCACCTCTTCACTGCAAGCCTATCTGGTCTGTTGCATACGTAATTATGCAATCAATTATCAAAAGAAATTATTTGCAGACCGGGAAATCAGTATCGACGATTACGAAGAATACCCGGAAGCTATTCTTCAGGGACTGTTCCTCTCCGACGAATATCCGTTGGGACAATTGCTAGAAAGAGAACTCAACGAGCAAATACTCCTCGAAATCAATAAACTTCCCCGCGAAACCCGGCAAGTTTTCATCTTTAGCCGGATCGAAGAGTTGGCTTACGACGAGATCGCAGATAAAGTAGGCATCTCGGTTAACACAGTCAAATACCATATTAAACAAGCCCTGTCTACCCTCCGTACTCGTATGAAAGGCTATTTATCTTCCATTTTGTTCTGATACATTTCAATCCAAAATCATTTTTTTGAAAAATATTTCATTTTTCACTACCCTCGCTCTACCCGTATGTTGTCTTTAGGGTAAGAAGCATAAAAATGGATCAAAATAAACAACAAGAATACTACGACGAGCTGATCACCGGTTATCTGAACCGGTCGCTTACTCCTGAGCAGGAGAAAGAACTCAGCCGTTGGGTCGCAGCAAACGAGTCTCATAAAAAACATTATTATGAAATGACCGAGCTGTGGCTATCTTCCTATGATAAACAACATAAAAACAGAAGAAAGAACGAAGCCGTATACCGCCGTTTTGCTGAACAGGCCGGATTCAGAAAACAAAAATATCTGTTCCTACGGGAATATACCCGGATCGCAGCGGCTCTGCTGGTCGGAGTTTTCCTGGGTACTACCGGATTATATCTGTTCAATCAGTCTAACAGACAGGACGAGCAGGCAATGATACGGACCATTGAAGTGCCGCTCGGTTCACGAAGCCGCCTCCAACTGGAAGACGGAACCATAGTATGGCTGAATGCCGGTAGTAAATTCAGCTGTCAACCCGGATTCTCACAGAAGAACCGACAGGTCACACTGGAAGGAGAAGGTTATTTTGAAGTGGCCCGTAATGAAAAGCTGCCGTTCATCGTCAATGCAAAAGAAATCGATGTGAAGGTACTGGGTACAAAATTCAATGTCAAAGCCTATTCCGACGATCAGGAAATAGCCGTTACCCTGGCTGAAGGTTCTGTAAACATGATAGACAGAGCAGCCCCAGCCAATTCCATCATTATGGAACCTCAACAGCAAGCCGTTTATAACAGACTGACCCAAAAGACAGAAGTTAGAAAAGTTTCGACAGACGCAATCTGCCAATGGACAACAGGGGCCCACTTCTTTAATGAAGTCAGTTTTGAAGAAATCGCCGGACAGTTGGAAAAAGCCTTCGACGTAACCTTCATTTTCCGGAATCCGGAACGTCGGAAACTTCGTTTCTACGGAGAGTTCCGCAGCACGGATACGCTTAACGACATTCTGACGATTATGTCTTCCAGTGAGAAATTTACTTACAGACGAAATAACAATATCATTGAGATATATTAAAATAGTTGATAATTAAAAAAGAAAGGAGAATCACGAAAAGAAAAAAAGAAAGCACAAAAAAGAGCCGGAAAATGTTCGCACCATTTCCCGACTCACGAGTTCATTAAAACTTAATAATTAAATTCTAATCACATTACAAAAGTATGGAAAACATTCTTTATAAAGAAAGAAAAATCACGCTAATTGTTCGCAACCGGTTCTATGTAGCCTGGTTATGTATGATACTTTTCGCAACAAGTATGCAACAGGCGTTCGCAGCATTACCACAAAATCAAAAGATCACACTGAATCTTCAAAATGCCACGATAAAAGAGGCTTTTGAAACAATCAGAAAACAGAGCGATTACATTTTCTTCTTTGAAACCGGCGACGTGGATACCCGGCAGAAAATCAGTCTGCAAATAAGCAGCGAATCCATTAACGATATTCTGAATCAGGTACTGAAAGGAAAAGGCCTGAAATATGAAATCAAAAACAAACACATTATCATCAAACCGGACAAGACACCGCAACCGGCTCAATCCTCCCGACAGTCGGGAACGATCAACGGCGTTGTTACCGATGAAAAAGGGGAACCGATCATCGGAGCCAACATCATGGTCAAAGGGACCACGAACGGTACAGTCACAGACTTGGACGGTAAGTTTGTCATTCAGGCATCTCCCGGCGATATCCTGGAGATCAGCTATATAGGCTACAACCCTTTGCAGATAAAAGCCGGTACACAAACTTCCCTCTCCATCAAAATGACGGAAGACACACAGAACCTGGAGGAAATAGTTGTCGTTGGGTATGGTACACAAAAGAAGTCAGACCTGATCAGTGCAATCACTTCAGTACGCGGAAAAGAGCTGGCCGAACAACCGGTTCCCCGCGTCGACCAGCTATTACGCGGCCGTGTAGCCGGGATGCAGGTCGTTCAGTCAAACGGAACGCCGGGAGCCTCATCGAGTATCCGTATCCGTGGCGGCAACTCACTTTCAGCTAGCAACGAACCGCTTTATGTAATCGACGGTTTTATCGATGCCGGAGACCTGAATTCCCTGAATCCGAATGATATCGAATCCATTGAAGTACTGAAAGATGCTACATCCACTGCCATTTACGGAGCCCGCGGTTCAAACGGTGTTATCCTGATCACGACCAAAAGGGGAAAAGAAGGTAAAGCACAGTTTGACGTGGAAGCATCCTACGGCTGGCAAAAGTTACCTAAAAAGATAGACTTGCTCTCTACCGGAGAATATGCTTCTTATCTCAATAAAATTGCCCGAATGAACGGGACCACGGTTCCTTATGACGATCCGTCCAAAGTTACAGGCGTAGACTGGCAGGACGAACTATTCCGCACTGCTCCTGTTTATAATGTAAACCTGTCAAGCAGCGGTGGTACGGAAAAGATCAAATACCTGATCTCGCAGAACCATTTCGATCAAGATGGCATCATGGTCGGTTCCGGTTTTAACCGTACGACTTTACGTACGAATGTAGATGCAGAAGTCAATCCCTGGTTCAGTCTTGGCACAACAGTCAGCCTGTCACGCGAATTCAGCGATATATCCACACTCCCGAGCGATTATTCATTAGCTGTTTACGGAATAGGCATGTCGCCTATCGGAACGGCATTCAATCCGGACGGTTCATATAATTATACCGAATCCAGCCGCCCGCTCGGTCGTAATCCCCTCGCAGAAGCCTTGCTACCTACGGATGAAAAGAATACTTATTATGTATTGAACAACTCTTACCTGCAATTCAAGATAGGAGAACATTTCACCTGGCGTTCTACATTAGGTATCAAATGGAACTACTGGCGTGAAGATTATTTCTCTCCGCGTAAAGGCTCTTATCAGGAAAAAACCAACAGTGCCAAGGCGACTACCCTGCAAACACAGGACTTGCTGACAGAGCATACATTGACCTATACACTGAAAAAGGAAGTACACTCATTTTCTGCCCTGGGAGGTTTCACCGCGCAAAAAGGCTACGATAAAGGGTTATCTACCGAAGTCTCGAACTTTGCCAATGATATCACCGGATTCTATGACCTGAACTCCGCCCAACTGAAAAACTCGGTCAAATCAGGTTACCACAACTGGGGATATATGTCCTGGCTTGGACGTATCAACTATTCTTATGACAATCGTTACCTGCTGACAGCCGTAGCACGTTACGACGGATCATCCCGTTTTTCTCCGGGAAACAAATGGGCATTTTTCCCTTCCGTTTCCGTCGGCTGGAGAATTACGGAAGAAGATTTCATGAAAAGCCAGCAGGTTGTGAACGATCTGAAACTCCGCCTCAGCTATGGCCGTGTCGGAAACCAGGCTATCGATATCTATTCAACCCAGTCGCTCTTCTCATCCGGCAGCACGATCCTCGGAGGTCAGGAAGTTGTTACTTACACTCCGAGCAAAGTCCCCAGCAAAGATCTTACCTGGGAAAAGACAGACCAGTTCGATGCCGGAATTGATTTTTCTTTTTTCAACTCCGTCCTGACCGGTTCGCTCGACTATTACCATAAAAAGACCAGCGACCTGCTATGGGAGATATCCGTTCCTTCCTACATCGGACAATCCACCCAGTTGCAGAATCTGGGATCGCTCTCCAACCAGGGAGTTGAATTATCATTGAATGCTTCCCTTATAAACAAGAAGGATTTTCAGTGGGATATGAACTTCAATATCTCGACCAACCGCAGCAAGGTACTGAGCCTTGGCCCGGACCAGGAAAAACCGGTAGGAGAACATTGGGGCGGTTATTACAGCAGCATCCTGAAAGTAGGATCACCCGTCGGACTGTTTTACGGTCAGGTATACGAAGGTGTACTGACCCAGCAGGATATCGACGCAGGAAACCTATCCGCCCGTCCGGGAGATCCGAAATTTAAAAATATTCCCGATGATCCGAACAACTCTACCGTTATCGGTAATGCCAATCCGGATTTCTTCGGAGGATTAGGCACAACAGTAGCCTATAAAGGAATATCCCTAAACGCCTTCTTCCAGTATTCGGTAGGCAACGATGTGATGAACCTGAACAGTGCCTATTTCCTGCCGGGTAATGCCAACGTAAACTGCTACCGCGAACTGGCAGAGAAGATGTGGACTCCTGAAAATCCGGACACAGACGTTGCACGTCCTGGAAACAGTTACATCTACTCCGTCGATTCACGCTTCGTAGAGAACGGAAGTTTCCTTCGTCTCTCTTCGCTGACCCTGGCGTATGATTTACCCCGCAACCTACTGCAATACATCGGCCTGGCTTCAGCCAGAGTATATGCAACCGGCAACAACCTGTTCAATATCTGCAACTACCGCGGATACGACCCGGAAGTCAGCCTCTATTCCACCAGCCCGATCCTGAAAGGATACGACTGGGGACAATATCCGATGAACCGTTCATTCTCCATCGGACTTAAATTCACTTTGTAAACCTATAAAATGATTGAAAGATGAAAAAGTATAATATCCTTCTGATTTTATTTATCCTGTTCACTACAGCCTCCTGCTCCGGGTTGCTGGATGAAGATCCGAGAGGAGACGTTGCTGGTAGCAACTTCTTTACAGATGAAGAGAATGCTTTATCAAACATAAATGATCTCTACAATGCCTTCGGGGATGCAAACGTATATAGTCGCCAGGCAATGATGGTCATGGAATTCGGCACAGACCTGGGAACACGTTCCCCTAGCGATAACTGGCCGACACTCGACCCGATAGCGACCTATACGCACGATGCTTCCGCCCAACGTATCTGGTGGGTATGGCGGGATAGCTACAAGTATATCCGGAATGCCAACCTCTCGATCGCCAGTATAGAAAACATGGATGCTTCCCTGTTCAAACATGCCGGAAAAGAACGGCTACTGGCTGAAGCACGTTTCATCAGGGGATTCCTATATTTCCACCTGACAAACTTTTTCGGCGATCTGCCGGTCATCACCGAACCTGCCGAGGATTTGAATTCACTGTTGCATCTTTCACGCACGCCTGCCAGCCAGATCAGAAAAGAGATCGTACTGGCAGATATGCAATATGCCGCCGACCATTTACCGGAATTCGACGAGTACAGCAGCAATGATGCCGGACGTATCAGCCGCAGTACAGCAATCGGCATGATGGCAAAGGTCTACCTGTTTGAAAAGGATTACGCCAAATGCGCCGAACTCTGTAAAACTCTTTATTCGGAAGGTAAGCGGGGTTTACTGAATCAGTATGCCGATGTTTTCGATTCAAAATACAACAACAGTAAAGAAAGCCTTTTGGCTATCCAGTCACTGATAGAGAAAAAAGAATCGCCGGCACAGACCACTTGTTACGGTGATTTCACAGAAGATGACGACAGTCCGTATAACAATGGCAGTGCCATTGCCCCGTTACTGCCTTTTGCCTCCTACTATGTACCGAAAGAAGACCAATGGTATGATACGGAGAATGACAACCGGTGGGGTTTCAATTTCCGCCTGGCTTCCGAATCCAAATATAAGGAATTGATAGACGGTACAGGCACATCAGCCAAACACCTCGGTGCCGGTATCAAATATAAAGGGGAGATTGTCCGTATGCCATATATCGTCAAATTCTGCGATGTAAACAACCGCCGGCCGGACCGTTCGGGTACATCGCTAAACTTCCCGATCCTGCGCTGGTCGGATATATTGCTGATGTATGCCGAAGCGCTGAATGAACAGGGAAATACAGGCGAAGCATTCACTTACATCAATGAAGTCAGAAAACGCGCCTATACAAACAAAGACAATACCCTCAATCCGGGTTGGGAGCTCAAAGGACTTTCACAAAGCGAACTGAGAACGGCAATCCTGAAAGAACGTGCATTGGAACTTTGCTTTGAGGGACACCGTAAATTCGATCTTTCCCGTACCGGGACACTTGAGGCGGCGATCAAGGGTGTCACTCACCTGGATGATATCGAATTTCTATTCTCGGAGGCGTATTATCCCAAAGAAGCAGCCCGCAACGTGCATAGCTGGCATCGCCTGTTCGGAGTACCGACAAGTGAGATAACATTAAACAGTAACCTTCTTCCCCAGAATGAAGGTTATTAAACACCATTCTTATTTATGCTTAACAAACTAATTTCGGGTATATCTCTGATAACCCTCTGTTCTAACATAGTAGCGCAAAGCCCCGGACAGGGGCTGGCCTACTATCAGTCATTCGATGACCCGCAACCGGAAGCGATCCGGATGGCAGAAATTGCGACGCGGGATTCATCTTCCCTTTTTCTGGTACATACATCGTCTTACAGTGAAGGACTGAAAGGGAAAGCCCTTGACCTGACAGATGAAGTCGCTTACCGTATTCCCCTTTCCCTGACGGCAAAAGATTGCCCATCTTTCGACGACGGCCGTTCTTTTTCCTTGCAGGTCTGGGTTAAAACCAAGCCGGGCGCACCTTTAGGTACACCGATCATGACAAATGCCACCACCAAGGAACCTACCGGCTGGTGTATCGGCACACAGGAAAATGGTGCTTGGTACCTGAGCCTGAACGACGGGAAAAACAGTTATACCTACCAACCGACAGCACAGCGCCAGGCGATCAATGACGGAAAGTGGCACCAACTGACAGTCTCAGTAGACAAGACAAAGGGAGAAGTATGGATGTACCTGGACGGACGCAATGTCGCCATCTACCAGATCGAAGGATTGAAATCTCTTGAAAGTAAATTCCGGACGATTATAGGAGGAAGCGACGAAGAGCAAGACTGGGAATGCCGGGGCGAATGGATGGCTTTCAACGGAAAAATCGATGAAGTGAAAATGTGGGACCGCCCGGTCAGCAGCGCCGAAGTACGGAAGAGTTACGAGCAGTTCTTTCCTTTATCCCCTCTTTATCCGTCATACAAACCCGACCGGTTAAAAGTACAGGTATGGAATATATGGCACGGAGGACGCCGCTTTGGTAAACAGGTCGGTGTAAACCGCGTCATCGAAGTATTAAAAAGGGAAAATGCGGATGTGATCGGCCTGATCGAGACATACGGTTCTGGAGCAATTATCGCTGATTCCCTGGGGTATTATTTCTATCTGATCAGTTCCAATCTCAGCATCATGAGCCGTTATCCGATAGATGAAACGATCCAACTGTTCCGCTCGTTCAATTCGGGAGGGGCACTCATCCGCATAAGTGAAGAACAACAGATTGCTTTCTACGATATCTGGCTCCATTATCTGCCCGATGTTTCAGACCTGAACAATGGAAAAGCAGCCGTAAAGAAATATGAAGAAGATGAAGCACAAACCCGCATCCCGGAGATCAAGGAGATTCTGAAACAAATGGCTCCCCGCACTGCCCAATCGGCAGAAACCCCGGTCATATTGGTTGGAGACTTCAACTGCGATTCGCATCTGGACTGGAACGAACAGGCACGTCCCGCCCACCTGGGGGCTTTTGCCAAACTGGAAGTATCCAGACAAGTCCTCAACGAAGGTTTTACGGATAGTTTCCGCCACCTCTATCCGGACGTTCTGCTGAATCAAGGGGCGACCTGGTCTCCCCTTATCAACCTGGGATCAAAAAAACTAAGCTGTCTGCCCCAACGTATCGACTATATCTATTATAAAGGAGATAAACTTATCCCGTACCGTTCGGAAGCCCTCTCCCATCATCCCGTAGGCTGGCCGTCAGACCATGGAAGTGTAGTGACATCATTCTACTTTAAATAAAAGGCAAACTGCAAGTATTGCATATCACTACTGTCTTCTTTTCATATCACAGTTGGATTCCGTTTGTTTCACAGATGGATTTCTTTTGTATCACAGCTGTGATATGAATAGAAGATCAAGGGAAAAACCACTCTACCCCGGAACAAAGTCATTGTATGTCCCAGGCTGCGGGCTAGATCCCAAGGGTAATTTTACTTTCCGGCCTTGTTCTTTTGAATAAATGCAGTAGGGATCATTCCGAACTCATTCTTGAAGATACGGGTGAAGTATGACTGGCTCTCGATAATCCCGATCAGGCGGCTGATAAAAGACAAATGAGCAAAAGCTCTCTTATTGCCATATTACCCGTTTATATATATCTTTGCACCCCAAATTAACAAACAGAGAAAGATTCATGAAACGACTGACTGTATTTTGCCTGTCGGCCTTGCTGACAGGAACAACTTTTACCGCTACTTCGCAGAAGACGTTAATTCCTAACAATACGGAAGTATTCAAACTGTCGCTCGAAACTCATGGTTCTTATAACGAAGCGCTTTCCGGCGAAGCCGAACGCGACCGTTTTCTGTTGAATGATTTCAAGGTGGAAGCGACCGGCACCGTCCTCCCCTGGCTTTCTTATGCTTACCGCCAGGTACTCTGTTACCGGAATGAATGGGTACGTGCCAACGGATTCGGTTCTTATATCGAGAATGCGTGGGTGAACTTCCAACTCTCCGAAAAATTCTCCGTCACTGCCGGAAAGCAGGATGCTGCCTGGGGTGGTTTCGAATACGACGAATATCCTTACCGGATTTACGATTACAGTGATATGAATGACTGGATGGACTGCTATTTTACAGGAGTCGCCGTCAGCTATGAACCTACCGGAACACAGGAGATCTGTGTACAGGTGACGAACGGCAACGATAACCGCAGCAAATCTCCTTCTTTCTATAACCTGGGATGGAACAGCAGCTATCTGGATGAGATGTTATCTCTCCGTTATTCCGTTACAGCCGGACAACAAGCTAAAGGAAACTGGATGTGGATGGTATGGGGCGGACAGCAGGTGGAAGCCGGAAAATTCCTAGGATATTTCGATGTGATGTACACCCGTGGTAAGATGGACCGCTGGGGATGCTGGCCGAGCAGTTCGAACCCGAAGACGGAGAGCATGAAGCATCAATAAGCAATACAAGTTATCTATCGCTGGTCGCCCGCTTGAATTATCAGATCCATCCGAAGTGGAACCTGTTCGTAAAAGGGATGTACGAAACAGCATCCGTATACAAGGCTAACGGTCCTTACGAGTCGGGTAAATACCGTACCGCCTGGGGATATCAGGGAGGGGTCGAGTTCTACCCGATGGGAGACGATAACCTGCATCTTTTCATGACAGGTACCGGACGGGCTTACAGCCTGACAGAAAAAGCAAAGGCGTTCAATGTCTTTGCAGAGAACACCGGACGCCTTTCCATAGGGTTTGTTTATAAGATTCCTTTATTTTAAAACTGTAGCAACAACGAATCTCCTGCCTCCATCTCTACTGTCAACATACCGTCGATAACCGGTAAGGAGGCTGGTTTCTGATTCATTTTAATACTCATATTAGAAGATTCAGCAGGCAGTTTGATGCGAAATGTTCCCGGAACAACGGCTTTAAGTCCGGCTTCCGTCATTTTTCCTTCTGCCCATTTAGCTGATACTTCGCCACCACCCTGAACTTTGAGTCCTTTGAAACTACCGGTCTTCCAGGCTGTAGGCAAAGCCGGGAGCAACTCGATATTTCCGGTCTGGCTCTGTACAAGCATTTCGGCAATACCGGCACAACCTCCATAATTGCCATCGATCTGGAACGGCGGATGCGCACAGAACAGATTCGGATAAGAACCGCCTCCATTCACCATATTCGTCGTTTTTTCCACACAGGGACGCAGCAGGTCGACCAACAGTTTATAGGCATGGTCGCCATCATGCAAGCGTGCCCAGAAATTGATCTTCCAGGCCATCGACCAACCGGTACTCTTATCACCGCGTGCTTCGAGTGTCTTACGGGCAGCTTCCGCCAGTTCGGGGGTATGCTCCATAGAGATTTCATTTCCCGGATAAAGTCCATACAGATGGGAAACATGACGATGATGCGGTTCGACTTCTTCATAGGGTTCAAGCCATTCCAGGATACGGCCATCCTTACCGATCGTGGTTGGCATCAGACGGGAACGCTTATCCACCAGTTCCTGACAAAAAGCAGAATCAATTCCGAGGATATTGGCTGCCGCAATCGTATTGGTGAACAGCTCGCGGACAATCTGATTATCCATAGTCGAACCGGCACAGATATGTACAACTTTGCCGTTCGGCATACGGTAAGCATTTTCAGGAGAAGTGGTAGGGGCCGTTACCAAATATTTATTTCGCGGGTCACGAACCAGCATATCCGTAAAGAACAAAGCAGCACCTTTCATCACCGGATAGACCTCTTTCAGATATTCTTTATCCAATGTATATTGATAGTGGGTAAACAGATGTTCGCATAACCAGGCGGCAGACGTATTGGTCGCTCCCCAGGAAGGATGTTCGCCCGGAGCAGTAAATTCCCATACATTACCCAGGATATGTGTCACCCAGCCACGTGCATTATAAAAGACTTTGGCTGTACGTTCTCCACTTTCTACCTGCTGTTTCGTCCACTCGATCATCGGGAGATGCAATTCGGAAAGGTTCGTTACTTCTGCGGGCCAGTGATTCATCTGGAAATTGATATTCAGATGATAATCGCCATTCCAGGGAGTATTGATCGTATTACACCATAATCCCTGAAGATTTGGAGGCAATGAACCGGTACGGGTTGACGAAATCAGCAGATAACGTCCGAACTGGAAGTAGAGGGCCCCCAGCGACGGATCGTTCTGATCCTCCTGGAAAGCATGCAAACGTTCATTGATCGGCATCTCATCCCTTACGGAACGGCCCAGGTCCAGATCGACCCGGTCGAACAGGGAACGATAGGCATTGACATGCTCCTTTCTCAAGGTGGAATAATCTTTTCTTTCCGACTCGGCCAGCAAAGAAAACAGCTGGTCTTCAAATCCTTCGTTCTTATAATTAGTCGCCATACTCACCAGAAGGATGGCTTCGGAGGCATTCTGAACGGTCAAGGAACTGTCACCTGGAACCAGGGAGCCGCCTTTAGGCAGGAGGATCCGTACACGGGCGCCATATTTAACACCTTTCATTTCCAGCGTATCCACGCCGTCCGGCAACTGTCCTTTCATCAGCAAGTCTTTTCCATCGACCGACAAGGCATAATGTTCGGGACGGTTCATCCCCACCGTAAAGTTAAGCGCCTTATCGGCATCTGCCATCAAATGAACTACCCCCAGATCACCGGAGAAAGAGGTAAACGACTCACGGCTGTAATTCACTTTTCCCTTGCGGAAAGAGGTTGAGGCAATAGCATCGTTCAGATTCAGTTCACGACGGTAAGCGGCTACGGAATCGGAACCGTCTACATATACATAATCCAGCACCAGATTTCCCAGCAACTGGTAACTACCATAGGGAACATTGGCACCCTGCCCCTGACCGCTACCAGCTCCTTTACAAACAAAAGTGCGATACATCAGGTCCTGTGCTTCATCATTTTTCCCTTCAAAGAGCAGACGGCGTATATTTGCCAACGACCATACAGCCTGCGGGTTATCCGTATCCTGTTTGCTTCCGGACCACATGGAGATTTCATTCAACAGGATGTTTTCCTTATTGATTCCACCGTCGGGCATCATTCCCAGACGACCGTTTCCCAATGGCAGAGTTTCCTCCCAGATACGGGCAGGTTCATCAAAGTGATAAGCGATCTTATTGGCTGTTTTCACTTCTGCCATATCACAGGAAGCCAGCAATACCAATAAAGCAGCGATAGAAGGACGAATTATTTTCCGTCCTATCTCCTTTAATCGAATCGAGTTCATAGTATTATTAATAAAATTATTACTCAAGCGGTATCAGAAACTTTGCATGTCACACAGTCTCTTATAATAGCCATTCAAATCCAGCAGTTCTTCATGACGGCCACGTTCAACGATCTCGCCTTCATGCATCACACAGATCTCGTCTGCATTACGGATCGTAGAAAGACGGTGGGCAATAACGATCGTAGTACGGTTACGCATCAGGTTTTCCAATGCTTCCTGTACCAGGCGTTCTGATTCCGTATCCAATGCAGAAGTTGCTTCATCGAGGATCAGGATGGACGGGTTTTTCAGGATGGCACGGGCGATGCTGATACGCTGACGCTGTCCACCGGAAAGTTTGCCGCCCCGGTCACCGATACTGGTATTATATCCGTCTTCGCTCGCCATGATAAACTCATGCGCATTTGCGATACGCGCGGCTTCCTTCACCTGTTCCAATGTCGCTCCTTCCACCCCGAAAGAGATATTATTGAAGAAGGTATCATTGAAAAGGATCGCTTCCTGATTCACATTCCCCATCAGGCCACGCAAATCGTAGAGGGAGGCATCGCGGATATCCGTTCCGTCAATAGTAATGCTCCCCTTATCCACATCATAAAAACGGGGCAACAGATCTACCAGCGTACTTTTACCGGAACCGGACTGGCCAACCAATGCGACGGTCTTTCCCTTAGGGATTACCAGGTCTACACCTTTCAACACCCAGTCATGCTGGTATTTAAACCAAATATTGTTATATCGTATTTCCTTATTCAATTCTATCTTCTTAGGATCGGCCGGATCATTGATATTACTTTCAGCTTTCAAGATCTTATCGATACGATCCATAGAGGCCAGCCCTTTCTGGATGGCATAAACAGACTTACTTAAATCTTTCGCCGGATTAATAATACTATAAAAGATAACCAGGTAATAAATAAATGTGGAGGCATCGATCGTGCTATGGTTACTCAGGATAAGCGTACCTCCATACCAAAGAACGATGGCGATAGTAGCCGTTCCCAGAAACTCACTCATCGGGTGCGCCATCTGCTGGCGGCGATAGATACGGATGGTGGTCCGACGGAACCGGTCATTACTGTTCTCGAAACGAGTTTGTATTTTCTTCTCGGCATTGAATGCTTTGATAATGCGCAAGCCGCCTAAAGTCTCTTCGATCTGGCTCATCAAGCCGCCCCATTGCTGCTGGCCTTCCAGCGATTTACGTTTCAGTTTCTTCCCTACCTGTCCCATCACATAGCCCGCCAAAGGCAACAGTACGAGGACAAAGATCGTCAGCTGCCAACTGATAACGATCATACCGATCAGATAGATAATGATCAGGATCGGATTCTTGAACAACATATCCAGGGAACTCATGATGGAGGTCTCTACCTCGTTCACATCGCCGGAGACACGGGCAATGATGTCCCCCTTGCGCTCTTCCGAGAAAAATCCCAGGGGTAGTTCGGTTATTTTCCTGTTGATCTGGTTACGGATATCACGAACAACCCCTGTACGAATAGGGATCATCGTAAAAAAGGCCATGTACATTGTGCCCACTTTCAGAAATGTAGAGATAATAAGGAAAGCACCTAAAACGATCAGAGTGAATGAGCCTCCTTCTTTTTCAATCAGGTCGCTGACAAACCAGAAGAAATTGTTCTTTATCAGTTCGGGAGTACCTTTCCAGCTTTCCCAGGTCCAGGGATCAAACACCCAGGCTTTATAGGAATAAACATCATCATTCAGTTTGAACAATATATTCAATATCGGAATAATCAGGGCAAAAGAGAACAGATTCAGTATGGCAGATAAAATATTGAACACAATGTTCAACACCATATACTTCTTATAAGGAGGCACAAAACGCCGTAATATGCGTATGAAATCTTTCATGTTTATTTAGTTCGATTGGATTTGGCGCGCAAGTTACTCATAAAAAACAGGTGATGCAACGTTTCGACTTATCTTTGCATCAATTAGGTATGGATGTAAATACAATTAAAACCATACGGATATGAACCGAACAAACCATTTCTTCCTGACCTTTACAAATAAAATATTGGCAGGATTATTAAGCCTGTTAGGCTTTTCACTAGCTGCATGCGACAAAATAGGTGCAGACGAATACGGATGTCCCTATGCCGATTATGAAATCAAAGGGAAAGTAGTCGATGACAACGGAAAAGCCATCAACGGCATACAAGTTATTATTCCCGACCCTTTTGGTAATGAAGAATATACGCATCGGGATACGCTGATCACGAACAGGGCCGGAGAGTTCGTCGCACGACCGGTTGTCACCACTTTTGGCACGGATATCACTTTCAAAATCACAACAAAAGATATCGATGGCACCGATAACGGAGGAGCATTTGAAGAAACAATCACGGAAGTCGCTTTCAAAAAAGAAGACTGAAAGAAGGAAGCGGTTCCTGGAACTACGGGAGTGCCCAAAAAGAAGTCACCATTACCATGAAAAGAGATCCTTTGATCTGTGATTAATTAAAAAATCCTGTTTTGGGACTATTGGAATCAGTGCAATATTTAGTTATCTTTGTGTCTACATTATTTACAGCAAGAGAAAATAACAGAACAGATGGATAAACGTCCCGGATTTCGTAAACGCATCGCCCTGGAACTATTCCGCAGTATCCGGAGAAACAGGGCCAAGCTACACGAACTACGCACACTCTTTTGGGAATGTACGCTTCGTTGCAATGCATCCTGCCGTCATTGCGGCAGCGACTGCCATGTATCGGCTGGCATGAAGGATATGCCGGTGGAAGATTTTCTGAAAGTTATAGATGATATTACTCCCCATGTCAACCCTAATAAAGTATTGGTAATTTTTACTGGAGGAGAGGCTTTGGTGCGCAAAGACATCGAAACCTGCGGAATGGAACTTTACCGCCGGGGATATCCCTGGGGAATCGTTTCCAACGGATTGCTGATGACACGCGAACGGCTGGACGCGCTGCTGGCCTCCGGCATGCATTCGGCAACCATTAGTCTCGACGGTTTCGAGGAAGCACACAACTGGTTGCGCCGTCATCCGAAGAGTTTCGAGAATGCGGTCAACGCCATCTGCATGCTGGCGGAAGAGAAAGAGATTGTCTGGGATGTGGTGACTTGCGTAAACCAAAAGAACTTCAAAGACCTGAAACTCTTCAAGGAATTCCTGATGGAGATGGGCGTAAAACGGTGGCGTCTGTTCACCATCTTCCCCGTCGGACGGGCTGCCGAAGAAGCCGACCTGCAACTGACCAACGAACAGTTCACCTGGATGCTCAACTTCATCCGTTACTGCCGGCAGGAAGGAAAGATACACACCAGCTACGGATGCGAAGGGTTCCTCGGGAACTACGAAGCCGAAGTGCGCGACTCCATCTTCCAATGCAATGCCGGAATCAATACGGCTTCGGTGCTGGCAGACGGTTCCATTTCCGGTTGTCCGAGTATCCGTGCCAATTTCCACCAGGGGAATATCTACAAAGATAAATTCATCGACATCTGGAACAACGAATTCAAGCCGTACCGCAACCGCGAATGGACACGCAAAGGGCAATGCGCCGACTGCAAAATGTTCCGTTATTGCGAAGGCAACGGCATGCATCTGTATGACGATAACGGCAATCTATTGTTCTGTCATTATAACCGGATAAAGTAATTGTCTCAAAAGTCTAAATGGCACGCAGATGACACAGATTAGACAGATTAACACAGATATTTATCTTAAAAATAAATTAATTATCTGCGGTTATCTGCCTAATCTCTGTCATCTGCGTGCCATGTTGATTTTTTTTGATCTATCGTAATTGCGTACAATATCCCATCTTTTTCCTATCTTTATCCCCCGAATAAACTTCTAAAAGAATTTATACATGAAAAACTCTCTTATTCTCTGTGCCCTGCTAACGCTAGGCCCGGTTTGTTACGCACAGCAATCGAATATCACCGATTACACCGAACTGACCGATACCAAGCCACACGATAGTGAGGCTGTATGGAATAAAATAACAACGCCTACCCAACTCAGCTGGGCGAGCACGGACGTTCGTTATCCGAAACTCAGTATCCCAACCGTTACAAAGACCTCCCGCTGGCAGACGAAAGCCTGGAAAGGAGAACGCGTAAACGCCCAGGCCGTATTGTGGACTACCAACGACCTGTCGAACGCAACCATCACCGTCAGCGAATTGAAAAACGGTTCATCCGTTATCCCGGCTTCCAACGTCACCACCAATTTCGTGCGTTACGTAATGACCGACGAGTTGAACAAAGAACGCACAGGTGGTTGCGGTGTACGTGAAAACAAGGCGGAATGGGATTCTTCCGTTGTTGCCGACGTGTTGGATATCGTAAAGATGCACGACGTCGCCGCCCGTACGACACAACCTATCTGGATGAATGTATGGGTACCGTCGGATGCACGTCCCGGAAAATATAAAGGAACACTGACCGTTTCAGGCGAAAACTTCCAGCCAATGAAGTTACAGGTGGAGATAGATGTACTGAACCGTACCCTGCCGGAACCGAAAGACTGGAAATTTCATCTGGACTTGTGGCAGAACCCGTACTCCGTGGCCCGTTACTATAATGTGCCTCTCTGGAGCAAAGAACATTTCGATGCCATGCGCCCGATCATGAAGATGTTGGCTAACGCCGGACAGCGTGCCATCACCACCAGCATCATGCACAAACCCTGGGCGGGACAGACCGAAGATCATTTCGACAGCATGGTGTTCCGCATGAAGAAACTCGACGGCAGTTGGGAATATGACTATACCGTTTTCGACAAATGGGTAGATTTCATGATGAACGATATAGGCATCAACGACCTGATCAGCTGCTACACCATGATCCCGTGGGCACTGAGTTTCGACTATTACGACCAGGCAACCAACCGCATCCAGTTCATCGAAGCCAAACCGGGCGATGCAGCTTATGCCGACTACTGGGGTTCTTTCCTGAAAGATTTCTCCCGCCACCTGCGTGCAAAAGGCTGGTTTGAAAAGACAGCGATCTCTATGGACGAACGTCCGTTGGCAGCCATGCAAGAGGCCATCAAGGTGATCAAGCAGGCTGACCCGGAATTTAAGATCACGCTGGCCGGTAACTATCATAAAGAGATACAAGGCGACCTGTATTACCTGAGTATTCCGTACGGCCACAAATTCCCGGAAGATGTGAAAGCCGAACGCGACCGCAAAGGCCAGATCAGCACGGTTTATACCTGTTGTTCGGAAGCATTCCCGAACACCTTCACCTTCTCCAACCCGGCAGAAGCCCCCTGGACAATCCTCCACGCAGTTGCCGGAGGTTACGACGGTTACCTGCGTTGGGCAGTCAACAGCTGGACAAAAGATCCGTTGCGCGACTCCCGCTTCCGCACCTGGGCAGCCGGCGATACATACAGTATCTACCCGGGCCCCCGCAGCAGTATCCGTTTCGAACGCCTGGTAGAAGGTCTCCAGGACGCTGAAAAAATCCGCATCCTCCGCGAAGAACTGAAGGGCAGCAAACTGGATAAGCTGAACAAGGCTGTCGCCATGTTTACCCCGGAAGGATTGGCCGAGACACAGAAGTCGGCAACCGAGATGGTGAATGAGTTGAATAAATTGCTGAATTCATTCTAAAAATATAGAAGGCAGTATCTAAAATCTGATATTGCCTTCTATATTTTATCACCATTATTGATTATAATGCACAAGACGCTTCCCTTTACGGTTTCTTTGACATTCCTTTTCATATTCCTATATAACGAATGCAATTGAAGGGAAAATCACAAAAACCTCTACTAAAGAGAATATTTACAAAGAACATTCTATGAATGTAATAACTATTATAATTTTAAAATTAACCATTCACTAATCAATGTTCCAATATGCTTCGGGTTCTCCTCCCAGTACATCATCAATAAAATCATCGTCACATCCTTCTACATCCTGTGCATACGTACCTCCATATTTTTCATAGGTAGGTTCATTATCAGAATAATCGTAAGTTCTACTAAAATTTATTTGAGGACTAAATTCTTTTCCTTTATATAATTCAGGTATATATGCAGGATACAATGGATAGTCCTTTTTTTTAATCGAACCATCCATAATAGAAAAAGAAGAAACTTTAAGATCATTATCAAGGATAATACTTTCTGCACACTGATCCTTCATTTCTATTCCCTTTCTTGAAACTATATCAAACTCTCCTGTTGCCATATTATAGGCTTGAATCCATTTATCAGGAACTGAACAAACTTCACATGGAGCAAATTTACGAGGACTATATTTCAGAAAGAACCCTAGTGGATAATATAGCAAAATAGATGAAACATCTTTATAACAAATTGTTTGTTTAGGTATCAAATAGATAACTTCAAAAATAGTTCCGGTCTGAACCCTACAATAAAAACCTGTGTGTATAGCATCAGTTTCAAGGTAGTCATTAAAGTCACTTATATATCCACCAGTATTTAACACATCACAAATAAGAGACTTATCTTCGCTATATAAAGCCTCAATAATTTCATCGAAAGTCATAGTAATATAGTTTTATCCTCCCTGTCCCCGCCGTTCGGTGTTAACAAAAAAAGAAGCATGGGAACCATCGGCTATCACTGTTCTGAGGCTCTGGACTGCCCACCAATCAATAATAGATCAATGATCCCACGCTTTATGCAGGTATATAGTTCACCCGTCACCAGGTAAGTTTATATAACAAACATAAGCGCAGAGGTCATTTATCCATTATCTTGATTGGTTGAAATTGTCCAGATTTCAGAACAAGATAATATCGAAACGCTTCTACGTTATTTTTTCAATACGTCGCAAAGATCGCACATTTAGATTATTAAACAAAATATCCGAGATCTTTTTCTCTCGGATATTTATATTGTTACATTTCTATCAAACCTTCTATAGCTTGTATAAAATCAACAGCTTGCGGATAAAGTTCCTTTGCCTTTTCCTCCGTCATCATAATAAAATCGTCATAACGCAACTCCTTCTCTCATTACATTTTCAGAAAAAGGCGTCGTCAGCTTTTCCCATATCTTTTTACTGAATACACGGGGACTGATGATTACTCCCGTCTCAAACTCTATGTCATAAAGCGGATAAGCGATCTCCTGTTCCTCTTTCAGAGAGATATCTTCTTTGTCAAGCAAGATAAGCAGATCAATATCGCTGTCAGGACGGGCATCGCCACGGGCTTCGCTTCCGTACAGAATCGCCTGTGCGCCGGGAGCAACACGACGGATAACTTCCCGTATACGGTTTACTATTTCAGGACGTCTCATAAGATACTCCTTTCTTCTTTAATTTCTATTTTCGCAAAGGTAACTATAAATCTCAAAATCACAAGAAAGAGGGTTGTTTCGTCAAGATAAAGACAAAAGAAGGCCCCCTAACAAGTGAAAGTAACCTTTCGAGGCCTCGGGAAGAGTTTTTTAATGGTGAAAGTGGCTTTCCGAGACCTCGAGAGGTCTTTTTCACCATTCAAAGTTCACACCCGAGGCCTTGAGAGGTCACTTTAAACGTTGAAAACCGCCTTCCGAGGTCTCGATAAGTCATTTTCAACGTTTGACAGACATTTCCGAGGCCTCGAGGATTTTTTTCTGAAAATAATGTGGTAAATATTTCCTCCGTCCAGACATATTATCTACATTAGCGCATATTTAATTCTAAAAAATCAATCCATGGGAACTTTTACTAAAATCAAGACACTCCCGTTGACCAATCTCAACAATGCCGAATATCTGGCCTTCCTCAACTCCGTGCTGGACCTCGTCCCCGCTCCGACCGGCGGTGGCGACCGTCCCGAAATCGAGTCGCTCAATGCCGACGTGCAGGCGGCAAACGAATCGCCCAGCATCGGATTGTCGGCACAGTTTATACAGACTTTTGAAAACGACATCATGCTCCTGGCCGACACGGTCGACGAAAGCCGCATTGCACAGGAAACGGAGCAGGCTGCCGTTCACGAAGCCAACCGCGATAAGCTGATCATCTACATCACCACCCGCATCTCGCGTGCCGGCGGCTTGCCGCTCGAAGCCGAACGTGATGCCGGAAAGTTTCTCTATAAGGTAATCAAACCGTACATCGGCATCGCCCGCCTGCCGGTAGCACAGGAAACAGCCAAAATACAAGGCTTGCTGATTGACTTGCGGAAGGACGAAAACGCGATCTACGTCACCACCCTCGGACTGGAAGCCTACCTGGCCGAACTCGAAAAGGAAAACAATGCCTACATCGCACTCACCTCGGCGAGAACACAGAGCCGCGCTGCCAATAAAAAGGACAACAGCGCAACAATACGTCAACGTCTCGACAGCCAGTACGACGACCTGGTTACGTTGGCACAATCCTTCAGCATAGCCGTACCATCCGAAGAGGCTACGACATTTGTCAGCAATCTGAACCAGCTGATCTCAGAAACCGTCACCGCTTTCAACCAACGAAAGAAAGGTGCCGGCTCGGCAGGTGAAGGCGGAGGCGGAGACGGAAGTAGCGATCGCCCAGAAATCGAATAGGTTGATCGGAGAAAAAACGAAAAAGGGAGGTGATTACTTCCCTTTTTTCATTTGATCCCCCAAATAGAGGGGCTATCATATCCGAAAAAAACTCCTGGCAGGAAAGATTAACTAATTCTCCAATTAGTGGTTGGAGAATTAATCAAAATACTCATATTGTTCCGCAAAAGCAGCTTCTATATCTTCTTTGAGTCTCGGATTATTGACCTTCTCAACTTTGTTTAGCATCAGATAAGCACTTTTCAAGCAGTTCTCCTGATGGATAAAATATTTTTCAGAAAAATAGGTTGCCATTATTCTTTTATAAAAACGAAATCGTTTTGTATTATCAGTGTCCTCTTCTACCATATTTGAACCAATAAATCCGAAAGAGGCGTGGTCATCTTTTTGATATATTTCAAGCATAATATTTATACAGGTCATAACAATGCGCCTGGGTTCGTAGGTATTAGTTAATACACTATACTTGTTCTCACAGTTCCTCATACTTTTAAGGTGAAATTTTAGAGCATATACATGATAATCATAGCATTCAACCCAAACCCAATACTACTGATTGGATTTGGTCGATTTAAACGTATATAATATCTTTGATTTTAAATGCCCAGCTTCTTCATTAAAATTTTGGACAAACCGGTGAGGGTAAAAAACGCCATTTCAGATTAAATAAGGATACAGGTCTATTCGTCTTTTTTTCAGTTCTTCTGATGAAACTTGTACGAAAATAGCAGTATCCTTCTTCGGATCATTTTTAACGTCCGAAACAACAGTTGTAGACTTTTCCTTACAACTAATTGCGGCTTTTGTTTTTCTAATTAAGTTTCCCATATCTATTACTCTAACGACAATATAACAAAATCTGTTGATGATTTTGTTGATTAACATGTTGATTATTACATGTAATGGGTCAAAGATACATATCTTTTATATCAAAGACACGTTCAAGTGAATATTTTTACAACAGATTTCATTTTTTTAGCGGCAGAACAAATAAAACGTGATAAAATTTAACAAAAGAACCCGATGACGCTGATTTTATAAAAGCGTCATCGGGTTTATAATATGAATTATCAAAATTTTTATTTCTCGCGAATAAATACATTAATCGATGTCCCTGTGAAATCCCAGTTCTCCCGGATCTTATTTTCCAGAAAACGTTTGTAAGGATCTTTGATCCACTGCGGCAGGTTGGCAAAGAAAACGAAGGAAGGAACAGAGCCTGCGGGCAGCTGGGTGATGTATTTGATCTTGATATACTTTCCTTTCCATGCGGGAGGCGGATAGTTCTCGATGATCGGCAACATGATCTCGTTCAGCTTGGCTGTCGGGATGCGTTTCTTACGGTTGTCGTATACTTCTTTGGCTGTTTCGAGCACTTTCAGGATACGCTGCTTGGTCAATGCCGAAATGAACAGGATAGGGAAATCTGTAAACGGCGCCAAACGTTCGCGGATCGCATTCGTATAGCTGTCGATCACCTTCTGGCCTTTATCTTCTACCAAATCCCATTTGTTCACACAAACGACCAGCCCCTTCTTATTCTTCTGCACCAAAGAGAAAATATTCAAATCCTGGCTTTCGATACCGCGGGTAGCATCTACCATCAGCACACAAACATCGGAATTCTCAATCGCACGAATCGAACGGATCACCGAATAATATTCCAGGTCTTCGTTCACCTTTCCCTTCTTACGGATACCGGCTGTATCCACCAGATAGAAATTCAGGCCGAATTTATTGTATTTGGTATAGATAGAATCGCGGGTAGTCCCGGCAATATCCGTTACGATATGACGGTCTTCACCGATAAACGCATTGATCAAAGACGATTTTCCGGCATTCGGGCGACCGATAACGGCAATACGGGGCAACTCTTCTTCCAATTCTTCATTTTTTTCTTCCGGAAGGATCTCGATGATCTTATCCAGCAAGTCGCCGGAATTGGAACCGTTGATAGCTGAAACGCAGAAAGGATCGCCCAAACCGAACGCATAGAACTCTGCGGCCTCGGCATGCATCTCAAAGTTATCCGCTTTGTTTGCCACCACGATAACCGGCTTTTTATTACGGCGCAGTATCTTGGCCACTTCGATGTCCAGGTCCGTGATACCGTTCAATACATCCACCACAAACAAGATCACGTCTGCTTCATCCAAAGCGACCTGTACCTGCTTATTTATCTCTTCTTCGAAAACATCATCCGAATTAATTACCCATCCGCCGGTGTCGACCAGCGAAAACTCTTTACCGGTCCAGTCCACTTTACCGTACTGACGGTCGCGGGTAGTCCCTGCTTCCTCGTTCACGATGGCCTGACGCGATTGGGTCAGACGGTTGAACAGGGTGGACTTTCCTACGTTGGGCCTACCAACAATTGCTACAATATTTCCCATAAATTTCTTTTCTGTGCGCTGTTTTTAATCCAGCTGATAACCAAAATTCTTCAACAGGTTATCCCGGTTACGCCAGTCTTTTTCAACCTTGACGAACATTTCCAGGAACACCTTCTTCTCAAAGAAGCGTTCAATATCCTTACGGGCCATCGCTCCTACCTTCTTCAGTGCCTGTCCCTTATGCCCGATGATAATCCCTTTCTGGGAATCCCGTTCCACAATAATGAGCGCCTTGATGTGAATCATTTCTTCTTCTTCCTTAAACAGCTCTACAACGACTTCCACTGCATACGGTATCTCCTTCTGATAATACAGGAGTATCTTCTCGCGAATAATCTCCGTAACGAAGAAGCGGGCCGGCTTATCGGTAAGCGCGTCTTTTTCAAAATAAGGGGGAGACTCGGGCATCAAATCCTCCACCCTATGTTTCACATAATCAATATTAAAGTTCGAAAGCGCGGAGATCGGAATGATCTCGGCCTTCGGAAGAACCTCTTTCCAATGGGCTACCATCTTTTCCAGTTCGGCCTGATTGCTGGTATCGATCTTGTTGATCAGCAGCAGGACCGGACATTCCACCGATTGGACCCGTTGGAGGAATTCTTCATTTTTATCGATTGTCTCAACGACATCGGTCACATAGAGTAACACGTCGGCATCACCTAAAGCCGACTCCGAAAAATTCAGCATAGACTCCTGCAACTTGTAATTCGGATGCAGGACTCCCGGCGTGTCTGAATACACGATCTGCATATCGTCGGTATTCACAATCCCCATGATACGATGACGGGTAGTCTGCGCTTTCGACGTGATGATGGAGATACGTTCCCCCACCAGACGGTTCATCAGCGTGGACTTCCCCACATTAGGATTACCGACAATATTAACAAAGCCGGACTTATGCTTGTTTTCCATTATAACCCCATTTAAGATAAATTGCACCCCAGGTAAAGCCTGCACCGAATGCTGCCAGAATCAGGTTGTCCCCCTTCTTCAGCCTGTCTTCCCACTCCCAAAGGCAGATAGGAATAGTACCGGCACTAGTATTACCATATTTCTGGATATTGATCATTACCTTCTCCATATCCACACCCAGACGTTTAGCCGTCGCATCGATAATACGCAGATTTGCCTGGTGAGGCACGATCCATGTAATATCGTCGTGGGTCAGTTTATTTCGTTCCGCTATTTCGGCAGCCACATCGGCCATATACGAAACAGCATACTTAAAGACATATTTGCCATCCTGCAAAACAAAATGTTCCCGTTTATCCACGGTCTCATGACTGGAAGGATAAGCCGAGCCACCTGACTTCATAATCAGATGAGAATAGCCAACACCGTCAGTACGTAGAATCGTGTCGAGAACGCCGACTTCTTCCGTAGTCGGTTCCAGTAAAACCGCACCGCAGGCATCCCCGAACAAAGGACAGGTAGAACGATCCTGATAATCGGTAATCGAGGTCATCTTATCACCGGCAACAACAATCACTTTCTTATAGCGTCCCGAACGAATATAATTCGCACCTGTTTCCAACCCATATAAGAATCCGGCACAAGCTCCCTGCAAATCGAAAGTCATTGCATTCTTACAGCCGGTATGATAGGCGATGATTGAAGACATGGTTGGAAAGTGATGGTCTGCCGTTGTAGTAGCTGACAGAATCACTTCGATCTCTTCCGGATTTACTTGTGTTTTTTCGAGTAACTGCTTCACAGCACGTATACCCATGTAAGAGGTACCAACCCCTTCCCCTTTCAAAATTCTGCGTTCTTTGATGCCAACACGTGTCATGATCCATTCGTCAGTCGTATCGACCAATTTGGAGATGTCCTCATTTGTCAACACGTCTTCCGGAACGTATCCGCCTACACCTGTTATAACCGCATTTAATTTATCCATACTTAAAAAAATAAAGAGACTCTATATCCCAATTAAAAATTAGCCCTAAAAATATTTTAGGGCTATTTCTTTCGTTTATCAGACTCAATATGATCGTGACAAACTTACACAGCTGCTTCTTTTACGATAGCTAACTTACCTCTGTAGTAGCCGCATTCGCCGCATACAGTGTGATAAATATGCCATGCGCCGCAGTTCGGGCAAATAGCCATTGTTGGAGCGACAGCCTTGTCATGAGTTCTTCTCTTGGCTGTTCTTGTCTTACCTTGTCTTCTTTTAGGATGTGCCATGTTTTAATTTATTTAATTGTTATCATTCTCTATTAAACCTTTCAGGGCATCCCAGCGAGGATCAGAATTACCGCTTACGTCATCATCCATGGATATATCTTCCACTTCGTCTTCTTCGTAATCATCATCTCCGTCATCTGTACTTTTAGCAGTGTGCTTCTTCAGCTTCGTCGACATCGCTTTATTACATTTTCCCGGAGCATGTACATGCTTCATCGGTACAGCCAATGCAATAAACTCATAAAGGAACCATGCCAAATTAATCGCACCTTCCTCTTCTGGTATTACTACTACCTCGTCGCTCTCTTCGGCATATTCTTTACCGAATTTCACTACCAAGCGATTATGTGTATCAACCGGAATCTCCATATCGTCCAGACATCTGTCGCACGGAACGATTGCTACACCTTCCATCTGAAAGTTCATTTCAAAAGCCACTGACGTACGCTTCACTGTCAGGTGAACCTTGACTTTGCCCTTCTGGACTTCGTCTCCGTCAATGTCCACAAAAAACTTGTTCTCCAGTAAATACTCGAATTCGTGCACACCTGGAGCGAGATTTTTCAAATCTACGTTATATAATTTAAACTTTCCCAAAGCCTTTTAGTGTAAAAACCTTGCAAAGGTACGAAAAAACTAAACACAAATGCAATACCTATGCAGTTATTTTTTATTATTGAACTATTTAGCCTCTATATTTACGAAGCTCTATACGAAATGTCGTGCCTTTTCCGACCTCCGAGTTCTTTACGAATATCTTGCCGCCATGGTAGGACTCTATGATACGTTTGACCAGAGATAACCCGAGTCCCCATCCGCGCTTCTTAGTCGTATAGCCGGGATTGAAGACAGTCTTATATTTTGATTTGGGAATCCCCTTTCCCGAATCCGTAATATCTATCCGCACAGTCTTGTCACGCTCTTCCACCTGAAACGTTATTTCGCCCTGGCCTTCCATAGCATCCACAGCATTTTTTGTCAGGTTTTCAATAACCCAGGCAAACAGTGAATCATTCATTAAAACCAATACGGGATTATCCGGAAGATGAGTATATATCTTCACCTTGGCAGAAATACGTGTTTCCATATAATTTAAGGCCGTACGAATCGAATTGCTGATATTTACCGGTGTCGGATCGGGATTTGATCCAATCTTCGAGAAACGTTCTGCAATCATCTCCAAACGCTTCACATCTTTTTCCATTTCACCCAGGAGAGACGGATCGATTTCTTTTGTACGAAGATATTCCACCCAGGCGATCAAGGAAGAGATAGGAGTTCCTAGCTGATGGGCTGTCTCCTTCGATAATCCGACCCATACTTTATTCTGTTCTGCCTTCTTCGTACTGGCAAGAGCCAGGAAGGCGATCAGGATAAATATGAAAACAACTGTCAACTGGGCATAAGGATAGATAAGCAGCCTTTTCAGGATAATAGAATCGTCGTAGTATAAATACTGGAAGGTTCCATCCTGCATGTCGATCAGTATAGGAGGGTTCTTGCTCTTTAATTCCCGTACTTTATTTTTCAGAAACAAGTCTGAATCCTTTTCCGGAAGGTCGATATTCTTCTCTGCAATTACACTGTCCTTCTCATTACACCATAAAACAGGTATCGTGGTGTTACTTTCCAGAATCTTTAGAATAAGAGCCATATTTGAACCGTTGGTTTCGGTAGCAATCATACGTTGCGCTTCCGCCCAAATCTCGACCTTCTGGCGTTCTTCCTGTGCTAAACTCTTTACAAGCTTATCAGAGACAAACACTGAAACGATCGCAATCAATGTGGCTATTAAAATGAAAAGATATTTCAGCCGTTGCCGGGAATCATATATACTGCTCATAATCTAAAATTCATACTCAATGTATATTAGAACGGAAAATAAGATACATTATTATAAGAGAGATGTTAAATCAGGAAGAATAAAAACGAAAAGAAGCTATAAATACAAAAAGGAACCAACCTTACGATTGATTCCTTTCATTTGTTTGGAGTCTGTGACTCTAAAACGGCGGCTATCTACTCTCCCACTTTTACGCAGTACCATCGACGTGGTT